>CAMJYF010000129.1 GCA_946409885.1 uncultured Clostridia bacterium
GATCACGGCGGACACCGCGTCTACCGTTTCCTTCCGTTTTTTGCCGCGCACGTCCGCGGCGCTGAGATACTGATGGGCGGAAACGGTGGTCAGCCGCTCGTCCCGCAGGACGACGGGCAGGCCGGTCTCCCGTTCCAGCAGCGCGGCGAACTCCCGGCACGCCTGCGCCCGGAAGCCCTCGGTCCCGTCCATGTTCTTGGGCAGGCCCACCGCCAGCGCTTCCGCCCGGTGCTGTTCCGCCAGCGCCTTCAGCTTTTCCGCCAGCCGTTCGGCGTTCCGCTCCGTGATGACGCCCACGGGCGAAGCCAGAAATTCGCTTTTATCGCACACGGCGACGCCTGTCCTGACGTCGCCGTAATCCACTGCCATGATGATCATCGGTCAGCCTCAAAAGAAATCGTCGTAGTACTCTTCATAGGTGTAGTCGTTGTACCCGGACGGAGTATGGCTTGCGGGCTCCTCCGTTTCGGGCTCCTCCTCCGGAAGCTCCACCTCGTAGGAGCGGCCGCCGCAGTAGGTGCAGTAGCCCGGCAGGTTATCCGCCTTGTAATAGCCGGTCTCCACGTCCCAGCAGCTGTCAGTGGCCAGCAGGCCCGTCTGGGCGCAGTAGGCCTTTTTGACACATTCCTCGCCGAAGGTGAACTCCTTTTCCTCCAGGCCGTCGTGTACCTCGTTCATCACGTACTGGTACACCTTGCCCGCAGGGTTGGAGCCGTAGTAGTTGGTGTTGATGGGCCGGTTGTACTCAAAGCCCGCCCAGGCCGCGCACACATAATAGGGGGTGCCGCCCACGATCCATTTGTCGAAGTTATCCGAGGTGGTACCTGTCTTGGCGAAGGAGGGGAAATCGTCGATCTTGTAGTAGTAGGCGGTACCGCTGGAATAATTGACGACCGTCTGCAGCAGGTGCAGCATCACGTCCGCCGTGCCCTCGGAGATGACCCGCTTGCCGCTGCGGTCCGGCTCCAGCACGGTTTCCGTACCGGCGGCGTTGGTCACCCTGTAGTAGCTCCAGGGGCGGTAATACAGGCCGCCGTTGCCAAAGGTGGCGTAGGCCGCCGCCATCTCCAGGGGCGTTACGCCGTAGGCCATGGCGCCGATGGCCATGGGGGCGTAGTCCTCATCGGCCGCGTCAAGGGTGGTGAGGTGGAAGCGGTCCCGCAGGAACTCATAGCACACCTTGGGGGTCAGCGTGTCCACGATGCGCGCGGGCACCGTATTCTTGGAAGGCGCGATGGCGTCGTCCAGCGTCAGCAGCTGATAGGGGTTGCCGGGATCGCCGCCGTAGTTGGTGGGCCAGATCTCCCCGGTGCCGTACAGGTCAATACCGTAGTTGGGCAGCTGGGAGGACCAGTAATAGGCGTTCAGCTCAATGGCCGGGGCGTAACACGACAGCGGCTTGATGGAAGAACCGGGCTGCCGCCGGGAGGAGGTGGAGATGTTCAGGGTGCGGTCGGCGGTCTTTTTGCCGATGCGCCCCGCGGTGCCCATGATGCGCCCCTCGTAATCCAGGATGATCATGGCGGACTGGATGGCCGGATCCTCCGGCGTGTCGTCCTCATCCGGGAAGCAGATATAGCGGTTGTAATACACGTCCTCCATGATATTCTGGATGCGCATATCCAGCGCGCCGTAGATTTTCAGGCCGCCGTAATACACCTTGCGGAAGGCCTCGCTTTCCGTATAGCCGTAGGTGGTCTGCAGATCGTCCATCACCTGCTCGATGATGTAGTCCACGTAGTAGCTCTGTACCTCGGATTCCGTGGTGATCTCCACGTTCTCCTCGTCGTAGTCCTCGTCCTCTTCGTGATGCACGCCCACGAACTTCACCTTTTCGGCAAGGGCGTCGTTGTACTGGGCCTCCGTGATATAGCCCTGCTCCAGCATATCGTCAAGGCAGCCCACCGCCCGCTGGCGGTTGTTGTCATAATTGACGATGGGGTCGTATTTCCGGGGGGCGTTGGTGATGGAGGCCAGGATGGCGGATTCCATCAGCGTCAGCTCCGCGGGAGTCTTGTCGAAATAATACTCCGCCGCCGTTTTCACGCCGTAGCAGCCCATATCCAGATAGATGGTGTTGAGATACGCCTCCAGGATGGTATCCTTGCTGAAGTGCTTTTCCAGCGCCAGGGCGTTTTTGATCTCGGAATACTTGCGCTTGAAGGTGCGGCTGTTCTCGCCCGTCAGGTTTTTGATCAGCTGCTGGGTGATGGTGGAACCGCCCTGCGAGAAGTGGTACTCCACCACCACGCCGATGGTGCGCACCCAGTCTACGCCGTCGTGCATATAAAAGCGCTTGTCCTCCAGCGCCACCACGGCGTTTTTCATGTCTTCGCAGACCTCGTCCAGCGAGCACCAGATGCGGTTTTCGGAGCCGTGGAGCCGCGCCAGCTCGATTTCGTTTCCGTCCACGTCGTTGCCGTAGATGATGGTGGTCTGGCTCTGATTGGCGATATACGCGTCCAGGTCGATATAATCCACACCGGCCACATCCTTGGAGGTATCCACAGGGCCGAAGGAAAGGATGCCCACGTCCGTGAAAATATCCAGCGCCACCATACCGCCCGTTACCACGCCGATCATGAACAACATGATAAAGACGGTGAAAAACACGGTCAGCCCGCGGTGCTGCTTTCTTCTTCTTTTTTTCTTTTTTGCGTTGGTTTTCTGTGCTGCCATTTTTCTGCCTCTTGCGCGGAGCCGGAAGGTTCCGTTACTTTGCCTGTTGATGCGTCCGCCGCCGGAAAGACCGTTTTTTTTCGCGGCGCAGACTATACATGGAGTATTATAGCATATATTTCCGGAAATGTTTAGTCTCTTTTTAAAACTTTTTAAAATTTTTTTTGAGATTGACTTTTTTGACGGTTGTATTATAATGGAACTGTTCATCTTTACCAAACAGACAGAAGGGACGGAGAAGCATATGGAATACAAAATGACAATCGCGGGGTGCGAAAGAGCGCTGCCCCTGTGCCCCCTGAACGACGAGCTGATGATCGGCGCGTTCGTGATCTTCGGCGACGCGGAGCTGACCGTGGCCTGCGCCCGGGACCTGCTGAAAAAGGCGCCCGCCTACGACTACCTGCTGACGGCGGAGGCCAAGGGCATTCCGCTGATCCATGAGATGGCCCGCCAGCACGGCGACAAAAAATACTTTGTGGCCAGAAAAAAGCCCAAGCTGTATATGACCGGCGTGTTCGAGGCGGACGTACGTTCCATCACCACCGAAGGGGAACAGAAGCTGTACCTGGATATCGCGGACGCGGAGATGATGAAGGGCAAAAACATTTTGCTGGTGGACGACGTGATCTCCACCGGGCAGTCGCTGGCCGCGCTGGAAAAGCTGGTGGAAAAGACCGGCGCCAACATCTGCGGCCGCATGGCCATCCTGGCCGAGGGCGACGCCCAGAACCGGCCGGACATCATTTATCTGGAAAAGCTGCCCCTGTTCAACCGCAAGGGCGAGATCGTAGGCTGAACGGGAGGTCGTCATGCGCATTCTGACAGGCCGGGAGATCCGCGAGGCGGAGGCCAGAGCCAATGAAAACGGTCTGAGCTATTACCTGATGATGGAAAACGCCGGAAAGGGCTGCGCCGCAAAGATCGCCGAGCTGACCGACCGGAACGGTCTTGCCGTCGTTTTGTGCGGCAAGGGCAAAAACGGGGGGGACGGCTTTGTGATCGCCCGGTACCTTTCCAGCTTCGGCTACCCCGTGTGCGTGGTGCGGATGTTCGACGAGCCGTCGGACGAGCTGTCCGAGCAGATGGCGGAGATCCTGCCGGAGGAGGTGGCGCAGCTCAACTACATCACCGGCCGCTACGACTCCCTGAACGCCATTTCGGAGGCGGCCGTGCTGGTGGACGCCATCTTCGGCATCGGCTTCCGGGGCACGCTGCCGGAACACGTGGCGGAGCTGTTCGCCAACTACCCGAAATACAACGCCCTGAAGGTGGCGGTGGACGTGCCCTCGGGGCTGACCGCCACCAGCACCTCCTGCGCGGGCTGCTACCTGGCGGATTATACCCTTTCCATGCTGTGCTACAAGCCGGAGCACGTGTATATGCCCTGGAAGGCCTGGTGCGGCAAAACGGAGGTTGTGCCCATCGGCTTCAAGACAGATGAACGCCGAGGGCTGTGTTCTTTTACCCCCAGGGAAGCGGCTGCGGTGCTGCCCCTTCGCCCCTTTAACGCCCACAAGGGCACCTTCGGCCACGCGCTGATCGTCGCCGGCAGCAAAAATATGCCCGGCGCGGCCGTTATTGCCGCCGGAGGCGCGCTGCAGGCGGGGGCGGGACTGGTGACGCTGGCCTTTCCGGACTGCGTCTACCCCGCCGTGACCGCGCAGCTGCGCGACTGCCTGATGCTGCCCCTGGCGACCGCCGCGGACGGCAGCATTGCCGCCGCCAACGCGCCCGCGCTGCAAAGCGTCTTTGCCAAGTACACCTCCGCCGCCGTCGGCTGCGGGCTGACGGTATCGGATGAGGCGGCGGCGGTGCTGCAGGCGATGCTGACCGGTTTTCCGGGCACGCTGACGGTGGACGCGGACGGCATAAATCTCATCGCCCGGCATATCCATTTACTGGAAAACACGTCCGGGAAAGTGATCCTCACCCCGCACCCCGCGGAGATGGCGCGGCTGACGGGCTCCACCGCGCTGGAAGTAAACGCCGCGCGGGAAAAGACCGCCTCCGACTTTGCGAAGGCGCACCGCGTTACGGTGCTGCTGAAGGGCGTCAACACCGTGGTGGCAGCGCCGGACGGCAGGATCTATATCAATCCCACCGGCTCCCCCGCCCTGTCCCGCGGGGGCAGCGGCGACCTGCTGACGGGGATCGTCACCGCCCTGGCCGCCCAGGGGCTGCCGCCCTTTGAGGCCGCCTGCCTGGGGGCCTATATTCACGGCATGGCGGGGATGATCGCGGAGCAGCGGTACACCTCCTACGCCGCCACCATCGGGCGGATCGGCGATTGCCTTCCGGAAGCGTTTTCACGAATCATGACGGGAACGTGAGCGTTTGAAAAGAGCGGTTTTGACTGTTTTACTGTGCATTGTTTTGTTGCTGTCCGGCTGCGGGGGCGCTGTCCCCGGGCCGGATTTTGCGCCACGGCAGGCGTTCGTCCTTGAGATGACGGCGGAGGTCAACGGCAGGGTCTTCCGGGGGGAGCTGGCCTGCGATTCCTTTGAGCAGGCCTCCCTGACGTTTTGGGAGCCGGAGGAGTTTGCCGGGGTGACCGTCGCCCGGGAGGGCGGCGGCTACACGATCGACGTCAACGGGATGCGGGACAGTTTTCCGGAGGAGCTGTTGGAGCGGGACGCGCCGCTGCGCCTGCTGTTCGACACGGTAAGAGCGGCCGTTTACACCAACCAATGCGCGTTTGAAAAGGACAAAGAGGCGGGAACGCATACCGCGGCGCTGACGGTCAACGGGCAGCAGGCGACCGTGGTCTTTACCGCAGACGGGAATCTGAAACGCCTGACAGCGGACCGGCTGACAGCGGCGTTTCAGCAGACGTGACAAGACGCCTTCCCATAGGATAGACTGTGAGCGGTCGGCGCCCGCCGCTGCAAAGCGCCCCCTATACGGCGATCACACAAGCGGAGGACCTCCGCGCCCGGTTTCGGCGGCAAAAAAAGGTTTTTCTGACAAAAATTTGGGCGCGCTCCCTATTTATTTTCTTTCTTACCTCTTCAATATTCTTCAGCAGTATCGGATTTGCGATTGACAAATTCCACCTTGTCTGTTAAAATATAATAGTATTATTTTTTGATTTTTTTACAGAAGAGGTCGACTTATGGCGGTTTTAGTGGATTATATCAGGGATTTCGGCCATCTCACCTTTGCCGAAAAGCCCTTCTGCGATGAGGACAATATCGCGCTGTGCGAGGCGTTCTATATGGATATCGAGCGCGCGGCGCCCAATCACTTTGAGGACGAGCCCATGCCCTTCCATGTGATGGCGGACAAGATGTGGGAGCTGAACGGCAGAAAGC
>CAMJYF010000130.1 GCA_946409885.1 uncultured Clostridia bacterium
GTCAGCGATACGGCCCACCCGGACGTGGTCGCCGCGGCCCCGCCCGAGGAGCCCATCAAGACCGCCCCCAGCGGCTATTATCACGTCCCCACGGAGGATCCGGAAATCGAGCAGTTCCTGCAGACCTACGGCACCGCGGACGCTCCGGAGGAGGAACACGCCTCCGGCGATATCTCCTTTGCCGCCGCGCGCGGTACGCAGAACCAGACCGGGGAATAAGGTCCGTCGCAAAGGGTAACGCTTATGAAAAGAAACAGAAATATCAGATATTTGACGCAGGAGGGCATCCGGAACGTCGGCATCAACCGGCTGATGACCGTCGCTTCCGTCGCGGTGCTGATGTCCTGCCTGGTAATGATCGGTTCCGCGCTGCTGATCTTCCTCAACGTGGACGCCCTGCTGCAGAATATCGAGGACCAGAATATCATTATGGTCTTCGTGGACGTGGGCAGCGACGAGGCCACCGTGCAGGGGGTGGAGCAGCAGATCGGCATGATCGACAATATCCAGTCCTGCGAGTTCGTCTCCAAGGCGGAGGCCTATAACAAGGTGCTGGAATCCCTTGGCAGCAACGCCACGCTGCTGAGCGATTCGGACGATTCCTTTTTGCCGGACGGGTTCCGGCTGACGGTGAAGGACATGAATCTGTTCGCCTCCACCGTCGCGCAGCTGCAGTCCATTGAGCATGTGCTCAACGTGCAGCAGAACACCGATCTGGCGGCGCGGCTCTCCCGCGTGCGGCGCGCCGTCTCTTACGTCAGCGTGTGCATCATTGTGCTGCTGTTTGTCGTGTCGCTGTTTATCATTGCCAATACAGTTAAGATCACCATGTTCTCCCGTAAGCTGGAGATCAGCATCATGAAGGCGGTGGGTGCCACCAACTGGTTCATCCGCTGGCCCTTCCTGATCGAGGGCGTCACCATCGGCCTGATCTCCGCCGTGATCGGTTTCGGCGTGCTGTATCTGATCTATTTTCTGGCCAGCGACGCGCTGCTGGATATCTTCGGCCTGCTGGGCAACGCTCTGGTGGACTTCTGGGATTACGCCGCCTATATCGCCGTCGGCTTCGTGGCGGTCAGTATCCTTACGGGCGGCATCGGCAGCATCTTCTCCATCGGCCGTTATCTGAAAGAACAGGGAAGTGTAGTACTGGATGAAAACTGATATGTCAAAAAGAATACTGTCGCTGGCGCTGACCTTTTTGCTGGTGCTGTCAAGCGTGGCGTTCAGTATCGCTTCCGCCTCCAATCTTTCCAGCGAGGACCAGGAAAAGGTGGATGAGCTGAAGGAAAAGAAAGAGGCGCTGGGCAAACTGATCGAGGAAAACCGCAGCGCCATCGAAACCTATAAAGAGCAGAAAGCGCCCGTGGAGGCCTACGCCTCGGAGCTGGCCTCCCAGATCGACAGCCTGCAGCAGCAGATCGACGTGCTGCAGGAGGAGATCGCCGCGCTGGAAGCGCAGAAGGCCGAGCACGAAAAGCAGATCGCTTCGCTGAATCAGGAGATCGCCGGCGTGGAAGCCGACATTACCCAGAATGAGATCGAGACCCAGGACGTGAAGGCGGAGATCGACGAGGTCTACCGGCAGTTCAAAAAACGGCTGTGCGAGGTCTACGTCAACGGTTCCGCCTCCGACTTGGAGCTGCTGCTGGACTGCGACCAGGACAGCGACTTTTCCACCTATCTGATCATGGTGGAGATCTCCCAGCGCCGCGCCAAAAGCGACGAACAGATCGTGGAACAGCTCAATCAGGATATCGCCAAGATCAACGAGCTGACGGCGCAGCTCAACGCGATGATCGCCGAGCTGGAAGTCAAAAAGGGCGAACAGCAGGCGCAGATCGAAGCGCTGAACGTCAGCGAAATGAATATCGAGGCGGACAAGTCTTCGCTGGAATCCAACCAGTCGGAGCTGCAGGCCCTGAAGGAAGAGGCCTTTTCACAGATTGCTTCGCTGGAGAAGAAGAGCGACGCTTCCGCCCAGCTGATCGAGCAGTACGAGGAGGAACGCGCCCAGATCGAAAAGGAGATCGACACCCTGATCAACAGCCGGGCGGCAAAATCCGCCAACGTGACGGTCAATCCCGGCGGCTTCATCTGGCCCCTGCAGTACAGCGACGTGTACATCTCCTCCTCCTTCGGTTACCGGTACGACCCCATCTCCGGCGTGTATAAGCTGCATGGCGGCACGGATACCTGCTGTTCCAGCGGCACCATGGGCAAGGAGGTTGTGGCGGCCGCGGACGGCACGGTCATCATCTCTTCCTATATGAGCGGCGGCTACGGGTATTACGTGGCCATCGATCATGGCAACGGTATCGTGACGCTGTACGGCCACAATTCCTCTTTGAATGTGTCAGAGGGTGAACACGTCAATCAGGGCGACGTCATCGCATACGCCGGGGCTACCGGCTACGTCACCGGCGCCCACGTCCATTTTGAGGTCCGTGTGAACGGCGAAAAGGTGGACGCCACCAACTACTGCTCACCGTAAACAGGAAGCGGGGGAAGCTCATGTCCAGAAAAATCCCTTTAGGAATCGCCATCGCGGCGGCTTTTATCGCCGCCGCGTTTTCCGTTGCCGTCACGGTTTCCGTCTGTACCGGCTCTTATAACAGGCTGATCCGCGACCTGCCGCAGCGGACGCAGCAGTACGCCGTCCTGTCCGAGATCGACGAGGTGATCCGCGATCATTATTACGGCGAAACCGACCGGGAGGCCATTCTCTCCAATATGGCCGCCGGTTATGTGCAGGGCCTGAACGACGGGCAGTGTTTTTTTGTCCCGCAGGAAAACCTTGCCGCCTATCAGAATACGGTGGCGGGCAACATGCCGGGTGTGGGCGTCACCGCTGTCTATGACGCCGCTGCCGCCACCCTGGTCATCCGCGACGTGGCTGTGGGCTCGCCCGCCGCGCAGGCCGGCCTTTCCGTCGGCGACCGGATCTATGCCGTGGACGGCGCCGCCGTCACCGCGCAGAACGCCTCGTCTCTGATCGACCGTCTGCTGAACGCGGCGCAGAAAACCACCTCGGTTTCCTATACACGCGCGGCCGCCGGGGGCGGGGAGACCCCCCGGGAGAGCGTCTCGCTGAAAAACGGCTATGTGGCGCAGTCCTGCGTCGCCAAAACCGTCGGCAGCGTGGGGTATCTCTATCTGTACGATTTCTATCCCGATACGGCGGAGCGGTTCGACGAGGCGGTGCGGTCCTTTACGGACGCGGGGATCTCCTCGCTGATCCTGGACGTGCGCAACACCGACAGCGTCAACTACGAATACGCCTGCAAGGTCATCGACCGTATTGTGCCGCTGGCCGCCGACGGCACCGGCGCCATCGCCACCGCCAAAAACGCCGCCGGCGAGACGGTAAAGATCTATCCTTCGGACAGCGCCGCCCTGAACCTTTCCATCGCGGTGCTGATCAACGACCGCACGGCGGGGGCCGCGGAGCTGCTGGCCTGCGACCTGCGGGATTTCGGTAAGGCGAAGCTCTTCGGCGAAAAAACGGCCGGGGAGGGGATGCTGCCGGAGCTGTACCCGCTGGACAGCGGCGGGGCCGTGATGCTGACTGCCGCAAAGATATATCCCTATGTCAGCGATCCCTACGACGGCGAGGGCGTTGCGCCCGATGTGGCGGTGCCGATGGTGGATACGGAGAAAAGCAGGATCCCGGCGGATACCTTCGACGGGGACCCGCAGTTCGCCGCCGCCTACGAGTTTTTCAACGCCGGGAAATAACCTGGCGCCGTATGACTGAAAATCAAATCGAATCAGAACGCGAGGTGTCAACTGTGACGAACCGTGAACGCGCCATGAATATATTGCACTACCGGCCTGCGGATCGTATGCCGGCGGTGCATTTTGGCTATTGGGGGGAATTGCTCACCGAGTGGGCGGATCAGGGAAAGATCCCCCGGGAGCTGGCGGAGAACAACTGGGACGGCAGTGAAAAGGACCGGGAGCTTGACCGGCTGATCGGCTGGGATTTCAACTGGTCCCGCACGGCCGGGGCCAACAACGGCCTTATGCCGGGCTTTGAAAACAAGGTGCTGGAGGTGCTGCCGGACGGCAGCCGCCGGGTGCAGAGCTGGACGGGCGTGATCGAGCGCGTCAAGCCGGGCGTGACCTCTATCCCCTCCGAGGACGACTATCTCCTGAAGGACAGGGAGGCGTTTGAAACCCTGTACCGCCCCAAAATGCAGTTCTCGCCGGAGCGGGTGGATCTGGAGTACTTCCGGCATTTCAACGAGACCCGTGACTGGGACCGCCCCATCGGCCTGCATCTGGGCAGCGTGCTGGGCAGCATCCGGGATATGACCTCCGTCATTGGCATGAGCTACCTGCTGTACGACGAGGACGAGGACCTGTTCGCGGATATCGTGGATACCTACGCGGAGATGCAGTACCAGTGCGCGAAGGCCATTCTGGAGACCGGCGCAACGTTTGATTTCGCCCACTACTGGGAGGATATCTGTTTTAAAAACGGGCCGCTGCTTTCGCCTGAAATGTTCGACGAGCTTTGCGCCAAACACTACAAAAAGCGCAACGACCTGTGCCACGAATACGGCATCGACGTGATCTCGCTGGACTGCGACGGCGTTACGGAAAAGCTGCTGCCCACCTGGTTTGAGAACGGCGTGAACACCATGTTCCCCATTGAGATCGGCGTGTGGGGCGACCAGTTCGAGCCTGCCCGTAAAAAGTTCGGCAGGGGGATGCTGGGCGTGGGCGGCATGGATAAAATCGCCCTGCGCAAGGACAAGGCCGCCGTGGACGCGGAGATCGAACGCCTGACGCGGCTTTCCGCCATGGGCGGCTTCCTGCCGTGCCCCGATCACCGCCTGATGCCCGGCACTAAATTCGAGCTGGTGCAGTATTACGCCGAAGAGATCAAGAAGATAAAGCTATGAGCGATTTTCAGAAAGACAGAACCATTGTCCGGGAGCTGGCGAAGCGGTACCGGGAGATCGCCGATTCCCCCAAGCACGTGCGCATGCGGCAGCGATTCCGGGACAACAACGACCTGAAGCTCGTCCGCCCGCCCCTGTATATGGACGAGATCCCCTGGTTTGAAATGAACATCGACGGGGAGCTGGACTGCGTCTGTGAAGACGACCGGCTGCGGGGCATGGAGTGGCATTTTCGTTCGGAGCTGTTCCGGGAGCGCCATTTCGCCTGCGACAACTACATTGAGCCTGTCTGGCCGGTGTATAAGTCCTACAGCTCCACCGGCAACGGCCTGTCCGCCAAGGAGAACACTGTCTCCGTGGACGCCCGGAACTGGATCGTCTCGCATCATTATGAGGACGTGCTGGAGGACGAAAAGGCGCTGGAGGCCTGGCATGAACCCGTCATTACCGCCCATCCGGAGGAGGACGAGAAAAACGTGGCCTTCGCGGAGGAGGTGCTGGGGGATATCCTTCCCGTCCAATTGCGCGGACACACCATCTACTATGCGCCCTGGGACCAGATCCCACGGCTGCGGGGGGTGGAACCGATCTTGATGGATATCTATGACCGGCCGGAGTATCTGCATAAAATCATCGGTCTCTATACCAGGGGCATGCAGAGCGAGATGGATCAGAAGGAGGCGCTGGGACTGTACGACCCCCGCAGCCTTTCGCTGCACTGCACCCCCGGTTCCGTCACGCTGCCGCAGGAACCGGACCCGAACCATTACGGCTGCAAGGACCTGTGGTTCCGCACCATGGCGCAGATGTTTTCCTCCATTTCCCCGGAAGACCACTATGAACTGGATATGCAGTATTCCGCGCCGCTGGCCGCCCGCTGCGCCTACACCTACTACGGCTGCTGCGAGCCTTTGTCCGACCGGATCGACATGCTGCAAAAAGCCTATCCCAACCTGCGCAAGATCGGCGTCAGCCCCTGGGCGGACGTGGCCGCCAGCGCGGAGCAGATCGGCGGGAACTACGT
>CAMJYF010000131.1 GCA_946409885.1 uncultured Clostridia bacterium
GCCCCTTTTCGGTGTCCGCTCTCTCAAGTGCTCGCATATATTACCACAGGTTTCCGGAAAAGTCAAGACCTTTTTCGCGCTTTTTCACCGTAATTTGCCACGCCGCCGGGTGCGTCCTGACATTCCCTTTTCCGTCATATTGTTATGGCGCTATCTCCCTCAGCTTTGCCGCCACGTCATAGGGACCGATCCTCCCGTCCTCCGCCAGGTCCGCCAGTGGCCGCAGGACAAACTCCCTCTCCCACATACGGGGATGGGGCAAGACCAGTTCCTCGGTACCGCGTTCTTCCTCCCCGTACAGCAACAGGTCCAGATCGATCACCCGGGGGCCGTTTTTGATCTGCCGCACACGGCCCATTCCCGCTTCGATGCCAAGGCACACGCCCAGCAGCGCTTCCGGCGAAAGGGTCGTGGACACCCGGCAGCAGGCGTTGGTGAAATCCGGCTGGTCCGTATACCCCCACGGGGCCGTGACATAGTAGCCGGACACCCCGGTCACCGTTACGCCGGGCACCAGATCCAGCGCCCGCAGGGCTTCATCCAGGTTGGCGGCCGCGTTTCCCATATTGGACCCAAGCGCGATATATGCCGTTTCAGCCATTCCGTTCCCTCCGGATGGCCACCGCCACATAGCCGAACTCCGCCTTTACAGGGGCCTCCGGCTTGCGCACCGTCACGTCCACCACCTGCAGCGGAGGAAATTCCCGCAGCAGGATATCGGCTACCGCCTGGGCGGCCTTTTCGATGAGGTCGTACTTTTCCGCCGTAAAGGCGAAGGCGGCCCGCTTGATCATTTTGGAATAGCTGACCGTATCGTCGATATCGTCCGTGCGGCAGGCCTTTGACAGATCCGCGTGGGCGGTGATATCCAGGTAAAAATTCTGCCCGTTGATCTTCTCCTCCAGATTGACGCCGTGATAGGCGAAGAGGTGCAGGTCGTTGATGATGATTTTATCCAGTCTTGCCACATTCTTCACTCTCCTTTTTTGATAACAACAAAGAGGGCGGCTATACACCGCCCCCTGACAATGTTTTTACGCCTGATGGTAGTCCTTGAGGAAATCGCCGAGATCGCGCATGGCTTTGGCGATCTGATCCGCTTTCGGCAGCATGACGATGCGGAAGTGATCGGGCTGATCCCAGCTGAAGCCGCGGCCGGGGATGATCATCACGTGCTTGGCATGGAGATAATCCATGGCAAACTGCTGGTCGTCGGTGATGTTGAACTTTTTGACGTCCAGCTTGGGGAAGATGTAGAAGGCAGCGGAGTTTTTGACGTAGGTGATTCCCTCGATCTTATCCAGCTCGCGGCAGCAGGCTTCGCGCTGCTCGTAGAGACGGCCGCCGGGGACGATCATGGCGCGGGTGCTCTCCGGGTCGTTGAGGGCAGCGGGGATGACCAGCTGCATAAGGGCGTTGGCGCACAGACGCATGGCGGCCAGCTGCACCAGACCGGCAATGAAATCGGAGGCCTTGTCCTTGGCGCCGGACAGGATCATCCAGCCGCAGCGGAAGCCGCAGATGATGTGGGACTTGGAAAGGCCGTTGAAGGTGATGCACAGCAGATCCGGGCAGAGGGTGGCGGTGGAGACGTGCTCCAGGCCGTCCATGACCAGACGGTCGTAGATCTCATCGGAGAGCACCACCAGCTGGTGTTCCCGGGCAATGGCGACGATCTGCTCCAGCAGCTCCTTGGGATAGAGAGCGCCGGTGGGGTTGTTGGGGTTGATCAGCACGATGGCCTTGGTTTTGGGGGTGATCTTTTTGCGGATGTCGTCCAGGTCCGGATACCAGCAGCTGCTTTCGTCGCAGATGTAATGGACGGGCTTGGCGCCGGCGATCCACACGGAGTTGGTCCACAGGGAATAATCCGGCGTGGGGACCAGAATCTCATCCCCATAGTTCAGCAGCGCGGTAAGGGTCATGGTGACCAGTTCGCTGACGCCGTTGCCGATGAAGACGTCGTCCGGGGTGACGCCCTGGATACCCTTGCCCTTGTGATAGTTGCAGATGGCCTCACGGGCGGCGGGCATACCCTTCAGGTCGCAGTAGGCCACCGCCTTGTCGGCGTTATTCAGCAGGGCGTTACGGACGGAATCCGGCATTTTGAAATCAAACGTGGCGGGGTTGCCCGTGTTCAGGCGCAGCACGTCGATGCCCTCCGCGCGCATCCGGTTGGATTCCACGAAAACCGGGCCTCTGATGTCGGAATGGACGTTGGCCAGTTTATCGGATCTGGTCAGTTCAATCATTTCTTTTTTCCTCCCTTGAAACAGTGTTTGCTTTTTTATATTATAAATAATTATAACATACTATAGTTGACGTTACGGCTGAACGGGGACGGGCTTTTCCTCGGTCTCCGATTCCACGTCCACAAAATTGTTATGGGCGTAATAAAACGCGTGCATCCGCAGGGGACGGCAGAAATCGTCCACGGGGGCGTAGAGCTGCCCCTCCTCCAGCCGCAGGCAGGGACCGGCCATCTGCTGGTCGCCCCGGTCCGTTCGCGCGATATCGCTGTTTTCGGTGAAGACCGCGCTTCTGTCGTAGACGGAAACGGCGATCTGCCCCTTGCTGCGGGTCACCTCGCCGCCGATGAAGGAGACGATCTGCCCAACCGGCACATACCACAGGTCGCCCACCGGCACGGGCGGCGTTTTGCCGGCGATGACGCCCAGATCGTAGCCCTTGAATTTCAGCCGCGTGCGGTTGTAGCGCGGGGCACGGTCGATGGGGGTGATGACGTCGGCGGATTTATCAATGACGCAGCGGTCCACGATTCTGCCGTCCTCCACATAGGCCGTCAGGGTGCCGACGTCGCCGTCGATGGCCGCCACCGTGTACATGGCGAGCTCCTCCTCATGCTCGTAGGTCTTGGCGTTCCAGACCTTAGGGACCACCTTGGTGCCGGGCGGATTGGGGCCGCCGCTGCCCAGGTTATAGTGGATCGTTCCCTCCGAGGGGCGGTCATAGAGGCCCTCCCGGCGGCGGGGATAGGAACGGGCGAAGCTGTGCTCATGCCCGGAGAACACCAGGTCGAATTGCTCCATGCCGTCACGCATGGCGGGATAGGTATCCTCGATCTCGATCTCCGGCCCAGCAAAGCAGACCGGGAAATGGTGGGCGGCAAACTTCCACGTCTGCCCGCTGCGGGCGGCGTCCTCCAGCAGCCAGGCGTTCATCTCGTCATAGCCGCTGGTACCGGTGACCGCGAAGTGTGCGTTGCCGTAATCAAAGGAATAGTTGGGGATCCGCCAGCCCTCGGGGCCGTTCTGGGGATAGGACCCCAGCAGCATATTGGTGAAATAGGTGGCGTGCTCGGAATAGTATTTGTCGGCAAAGGTAAAGTAGTCGGAAAAGCCCATGTCGTCGTGGTTGCCCATGCAGAACATCACGGGGATGGACTCCGCCACGCCCTTCAGCCCCTCCATCAGGCCCGTCCACTGCACGTCCGTCTGGCCGCAGTTGGTGTTGTCGCCCGCGGTGAGAATAAAGGCGCATTCGGGATGCCCGGTAAGGACCTTTTTGAGAAAACGGTTGAATTCGGTATAGTCGGCGGGGGGCTCGGGACCGCCCGTCTGGGTATCGGACAGACAGAGGAACGCAAAACGGGTACAGTTCTGCGGGGCCGTCCGGAAGGTGTATACAGCGCTGCGGCGGGAACCGTCGCCCACGGTGTATTCATAGGCGGTATCGGGGGAAAGCCCCGTCATATCCGCGAAGAAGAAGTTGCTTTCATCCAGATCGGTCTCGAAGCGGTTGACGAAGGCCTCCGCCCGCCGCCAGGGTTCCGAAGAACCGGCGGGACGGTACAGGGCAAAGCCCTCCGGAACGTCCACGCAAGCGCGCCAGCGGACGGTCATGCGCTCACAGGGATCGCCCTTGAGGGAGAGCATGATCTGGTCAGGGGTCACAGATGACCCGCGAAAGGATTTCCATTCGTTTTTTGTCATTTTGTTTTACCTGTATTGTGATATACATGTTTCTTGTTTTTTACGAAAAACCGGAAACGTGTTATGAACGCAACCTGTTGCTGCGAAGATGACGCTGCTGAGGCAGCGTGCTACGGGGGAGGTCAGGGACGGAGCTGAGGCTCCGTGCTACGGGGGAGGTCAGGGACGGAGCTGAGGCTCCGTGCTACGGGGTGATGGGGGTTCCGAAGACGGGGACGCCGAAGAGGGTGGCGAACTGCTGGACGCGGACGGAGCGGCCGCTCCAGCCGGTGCCGCTGACGTCGTTGCCGTGGTAGACAATATAATTCGTTTGGCCGTCTTTGGAGGTGACGAAGCTGCAGTGGCCGGGACCGAAAACCGTATCGGTCTTTTGGAAGACCGGCACGGGGCATTTGGCCCAGTTGGCCCGGTTGAGGGGGTCGCCGCCCGCGTAGGTGAGCATACCCAGACAGTACTCGTCCGTCCAGCTGCCGGAGGCGGAATAGACCACATGGGTACGGCCCTTCAGGTACAGCGCGGCGGGGCCTTCGTTGATGGGCATGCCGTTTTTCTCCCATTTTTTGTCGGGAGAGGACAGCAGATGGCGCTCGCCGTCGATATGCGTGGGATCGGCCATATGGGCGATATAGAGGTTCTGGCCGCCGTCGGTCTCCCCTTCCCACCCGGACCAGACGAAATACAGCTGGCCGTTCAGCTTCACCACGGTGCCGTCGATGGCCCAGCGGTCGGTGGGGTCGGTGATCTGGCCACAGAAGGTATAATCCCCGTCCGGGGTATCGCACTGCAGCGCGTACATGCGGTGGTGCTCGTTGGCGCCGTCGTCGGCGGCCACGTAGATGTACCACATGCCGTCAAGATAGTGCAGCTCCGGCGCCCACCAGTCGGTGGAATACGGGGCGCCGCCGGGGGCGCGGTAGACCACGCGGCCCTCCGCGTCATAGAGATCCTCCAGCGTATCGGAGGATTTTACCGCCACGCCGTTGCCCACGGAATAGCAGTAGTAATAGACGCCGCCCTGCAGGCAGTACCACGGGTCGGCGCCGCCGCCCTCGTGCAGAAAGGCCGGCTCGCCCCCGCAGGAGGCGGGCAACCGCGCCCCGGCCGCGCCGGACAGCGTGGCAAGGCAGGTGAACAGGGACAGCAGAACCGCCATGACGGGATAAAACATCAGACGTCCCCCTTTTGCGAAAAAACGCGGAATGGCTCCGCGTTCATTTAAAATTTGGAACAGCCGTAGCTGTTGACAAGCGCGTCGATATGCTCGCCGCGGCGGCACATGGGGCATTCCAGCGTGGAATAACTGGCATAGTTTTCCAGATCGTTGGGATTGAAGACGGAGGTGACGGGGATGCCGGCCACCTCGCTGTAGGTAGCAAAGATGGACGCGACGCCCGCCACGGAGCCGGCGAAGTAGTTGACCGCCTCCACAGCGGTTTCCGCCGTGCGGCCGGTGACCACGGAGATGGCCAGCAGCAGCACGCTTTTCCCCTCGATCATGGGGAGGATATTGTCACGGAAAAACAGCTGGCCGCCGGAGGTGTATTCCGGCGTGATGATGCTGATGGGGTTGTTGGAGTTGATGCCGAACAACCCGCCGTTGGTGAGCTCATCCGCCAGGCAGGTGGCCACCACCTCCATGCCGTCCAGGCAGAGGATGGTATCCACCAGCACGCTGCTGGTGTAGTTTTCCGCCAGCGCCTTGGCAATGGCCTTGGCGTGGCCCAGGTCCGTTTTTTGGGGCGTGACGTCGATATAGTAGTTGATATGGCTGTGGGAGGTGGCAAAATGCCCCCGGTGGATGTTCAGCGTCAGCAGGTGACTTTTGGTTCCGATCTGGAACCGCTCGCTCATGGCCATAAACCCGTTCCTCCTGTTCTGTTTCAGTCTATGCTGAGTTCCAGCGGAGCAACGGCGATATCGGCTTTCTTCTCCACCGTCTCTTCGCCATTGTCGTCTGTCCCCACCTGGAACTG
>CAMJYF010000132.1 GCA_946409885.1 uncultured Clostridia bacterium
GGCGATCATGTCGACGGCCTTGTAGAGGATGTGGTTGACCTGACCCACGGCGCCATTGTACTGGTCGTAACCGGCCATTACGTCGAGCAGGGTCTCGTCATATGCGGCGTCAGCGTCGATGTAGCTGACCAGCGCCTTGATCTGATTCAGCTCCTCGATCTCGCCGTTCAGGTTGTTCATCACCACGGTGACGAAGGCGGGATCAGCCAGCATATCGCCTATGGCGGTTTTGATGGTGCTGACCACCATCGGCTGCACCAGCGTGTTGGCGAAGGAGTAGACGCCGCCCAGGTTCACGACGGTGGCGTCGGGATCCAGCAGGTTCGCGGTGACGGTCGCCTCAATGGGAGAGGTGATGTTCACCTTGGCGGTGGCGCTTTCCACCTTCACCTGCACGGCGAAGGAATCCTCATCCTTGTAGGCCTTATAGGAGAAGGTTGCCTGCGCGTCGGAAACGTTGAACGCGACGGTGGTGCCCATGGCATCCACTGAGCCGCCTTTGCCGTTGACGTAGTCCTGCAGGTAGGCGATCAGGGCTTCTTCCACGTCGCTGAGCTTGATATTCAGGTTCATCAGCTCTTCTTCGTTAAAGGTCGCTTTGGTCTTGAAGTATTCGCCCCAGGCTTCGGCGGCGCCGGCCACCAGCGCCTTGTCGGCGGGGGTCATTTCGGAATTTTTCTTCACTTCAATGCCAAGGTCCTCGTCCGCGTACTGGTCCATGGCGTCCTTGGCCTTGTCGTTGGCGTAGATGGTGGGCATATAGTCGGCCATCTCCGCGCTGGCGGGATGATAGGTGGCGTAGGTCTCGTTGTTTTCGTGGCCCACGGTCAGCACGGGGGGCTCCACGTTCACGCCGGCCTCGATGACCTTCACCATGCCCTGCAGCGCCTTCAGGAAGCCTTCCAGCAGGTCGTCCAGCTGATCCTTATAGTCGTTCTGCAGCAGGCCGACGAACTCCTTCACCAGGGTATAAACGTCGGTGGCGCGCAGGTCCATGGCCTTTACGGCGGCCTTGCTGTCAGCGGAAAGCGCGTCGCCGAAGAACTTCAGGAAGCAGTCCTTCACGCCGTTGCTGATGGTCAGGTCAAAGGTCTCTGCGCGGCTGCCGTCGGCGTTTTCGGGGATGGTGTAACCCATTTCGCGGGCGATCTCCGCCACGAATTTTTCCTGAATGTTGCCGGTGACCAGATAGTCCTCATAGAAGGTCTTGATGGGGTCGCCGTCTTCCAGCGTCTCGATGTATTCGCCCACCTTGCCGTAGTCGAACACCTGATCGTCCCAGCGGAACACCTTGCCGAAGGTATCGGCGTTATCCGCCATGAACTGGAAGATGCCGTAGAGGAAGTTGACGTCGCCGCCCTGGCGGGGCACGATGGCGCTTGTGTTCAGGTTGGCGAAATCGCCGCCCAGCTCCGCCACGTGGTCCTTCATGGCCACCAGGTCGTCAACGCCGTTGATGGAAAGGTCCACGCCCACGCTGGCGGTAAAGGCGTTGAAATCCGCCGCCTCATCGGCGATGCGGCGGTCCAGCCAGTCCAGAATGATACCGGCCACCTGATCGTAGCTCAGGTCCGCCGTGTTGCCGGCCGCCACGGCAGCCGCGTCATAGGGCGCGTAGGCGTTGGCCGGGTTGTCGATGGTTTTTTCCGCCGCGAACGCGGTGGCGCAGCACGTCAGCGCCATGAGAACGCTGAGAACAACTGCCAGAATCTTTTTCATGAGTAAAATCCTCCTGTTTTATTTCGCCGGGTGGTGGAGGGACCGGCGGCCCGTATTCCGGAAGAAACAGACTGCGTTTTTCTGTTGCTTTCAGTTCCATTTTACGGCAGGTTTATCCTTTTTCAAGCGACAAATCCGGATCTTTTGTTCAAGACAGACAAAAGCTCCGGATCAGGTTTTTGAATTATTGTTTAAATGTTGTGAATCTGTAAATATCCGATGGCAATTATTGTGAAACGGTGACATTCAGGCGTTCCGCAGCTCTTCCTTGATCCGCGCCAGCTCCTTGGCCTTGGCGAACAGCTCCGCGTCCGTCATGTCGCCCAGGTAATTCATGGAAAACATCCGCAGGGCGTAGGCGAGGTAGTAGGAGAGCCGCGAGCGGAAGCTCTCGCCGGGCGGCGTGCCGCGCCAGCGGGTCTCATTGGCCAGAAAGGTGCGCGTCAGGTAGCCGAACAGGGCGGCGAAAATAAAGGTGATGCTGCCGTTGCGGAAAATGGTCCTGATACCCTCTATCTTGTAATCCACCAGCTCTCCCCGGAACACGGCCAGCGCGCCGGGCGTCAGCGCCTCCTGGTTTTCCAGAAAGAAGAGGAAGGCGGCATAACAGGCCAGCACGGCGTTTTCGCACACCTTCATCACGTAATCGGTGTGATCGGAAAAATAGGCGTAAAAGGTGCTGCGGGGGTAACCGGCCGTTTTGCACAGCTCACTGACGCTGATATCGGGAAAGCGCTTTTCCGCCAGCAGCTTCAGCGCCGCGCCGCCCAGGGCGTAATAAAAATCGAAGCTGCCGCCGTAGCGGGCGACAAACAGGTCGGCGATGTTCTCGATCAGCGACCGCTCCGGGTGGTACGCGGGCACGTCCCGGTCGGGATAGATGTCCGGGAGCAGCCGGTCGAACTGCATGACGCTGTAGCGGACGGAAAACAGCTCCGGGAACACCGCCAGGTTTTCCGTCACCCGGAAGGAGACCCGTTCCTCGTCCGTACGGCTGTCGGCCAGCTGCTGCTTCAGCCGGTGGGCGATCAGGTATGGCAGCTGCCGCTTCTGCGCCCGGTGGGAAAGGGTGAACAGCAGGGCGTTGTTCTCCTCCATCAGCCGCCACAGCGCGTCGCCGTAGGCCCGCATGGCGTCCGGCGTTTTTTTCGCGGGGACGGGAACGTCCAGAAACTGCCGCGTCAGGTCCTCGCAGCAGGCGTCGTACAGGGCGGAAACGTTGGGAAAGTATTTGTAGAAGGTGGTGCGGTTTACGCCCGCCGTTTGGGCCAGCTCCGAAACGGAGATGCGCTCGTAATCCGTCAGCCGCGCCAGAAACGTATTGTAATAGGGGGGTATCTCTTCCGCCTGCGCCATCAGTTTTTTGCGGTTGTAAAAACTGCAGTACCGGGTAAAATGCGCGTCCAGCGTTTCGGCGATACGCAGAAAGATCGCCATGTCGTTGCGCGACAAGGGCGCGTTGCGCATTTTTTCAATAAAGGCCTGCTGTATGCGTTCTCTGGCAGATTGCTCCGTCTCCATTCCGTCGCCTCCTTTTTTATAACTACCCACTTTATTTTACCAATAACAACACAAAATGGCAAGCGACAGATCCGGTGTTTTTGTCCCCGACAAAGCATTGACTTTTTCCCGGGGGAAAGATATAATGAAAAAAACGGTTCCGCCGGCCATACGGCGGAACAAAAGCAGGGAGGAACCGGTAATGGTCAAATCGGCGAAGGATATGAAGGAGACCGTCAAGGTCGCCATGCGCGGCGGCGACGGGCAGGTGATCTGCAGAGATTTTCTGGATAAGGGCGAATACGACGGCAAGGCCCGTCTGTTTTCCACCCTCACCCTGGAACCGGGCTGCTCCATCGGCAGGCACGTCCATGAAAACGAGGAGGAGGTCTTCTACGTGCTGCAGGGCGTGGCCACCTACGACGACAACGGCGCCATCGTAAAGATGTACCCCGGCGACAGCTGCATCTGCCGCAACGGGCAGGCGCACTCCATCGCCAACCGGGAGGAAAGCGGCACCCTGACGGTGGTGGCGGTGATATTGACGATGTGATTGCGGTTGGCACGCCAACCAGTCGCAAGTCGAGAGTCGTAAGTCGTAAGTCGTAAGAAATAGTTGTTTTCATCGAAATCAGATTCCGTAATTTCAGTCTTATACAGGAACGCCCGAAGGGCCACTTACGACTCACGACTTGCGACTCACGACTTAAAAATCCCCTTTTTCGCCCAGTCAAAGCCCATATTTCCGCATAAACGCCGCGGTGGAATACCGCGACGCCCGGTTGACGCGGCCCAGCGAGAACAGAACGCTCGGGTCGCGTATGATTTTGTTGATGCGCCCGTCGCAGGTCAGCGCGGCGCGGAAGCCCAGCTTTTGCAACACCTGCACGGATTCCCGGCTGATCTCCCCGTAGGGATAGGCGAATACCGTCGGCGTAATGCCGCAGCGGTCCCGCAGCGCGCTGTTCAGGCGGGTAAGGTCCTCTGTCAGCGCGGTTTCATAGTGGGCGGCGGTCTCGCCCTTGATTTTTTTGCAGCCGCGCCGGTCGTCCAGCGTGTGCATGCCCCAGGTGTGGCTGCCGATCTCCGCCAGGCCGCTTTCCGAAAGCGTCTTTATCTCCTCCCACGTCAGGTAGGAATAGGCCGGGGACCGGTGTTCCGCCGCGGCCTCCTGCTCCGCGTATTCCCCCACCACGTGGAAGGTGGCCTTCATGCCGTACCGCTCCAGCAACGGCAGCACCTCCGTCAGCCAGTTGTAATAGCCGTCGTCAAAGGTGAGGGCGATGGGCTTTTCCGGCAGGTCGCCCTTTCCTTCCGCGTAATCCGCAATCTCGGAGATGAACACGGCGGCGTAACCCTTTTCCTGCAGGTATCGCAGGTCGCTTTCCAGTTTTTCCGGGGTGATGTAGTAGTCGGAATGGACCTTGTCGTTGACGCACACGCTGTGGTACATCAGGATCGGCACCTCCACCGGGTCCGCGTCCGTCATCGTCGCCGTCATGCGGGGTTTTTCCTGGCCCGGCGCGTCCGCCCTCCCCCGCAGCGCCCCGGGCAGCGTGAACGCCGTCAGCGCCACCAACACCCCCGCGCACAGCAGCGAAACAGCAGTTTTCAATCGGATATGGATGAACATGGCAATCCCTCTTTTCGGTGATGTATATGCCGTCCCCCGCCCGCCTATGCGGATATCGACAAAAGCTTTGCGGATTATTCAGCGAATAATTGATAATGCGCAGGTATCGGAATGATGATTCTTTCAATTGGGCAGGCGTAACCGGTTTTTTGTGTGAACGGATAAAAAAAGATCCCCCTCTCCGGGCAGAATGCCGCGGAGAGAGGGATCTTTTATCAGAGAAGTGATTATCACGGGAAATCGTAATTTTCAGAGGAGAGCCTGAGAGGAGAGGCTTTACTTACACCTTGCACCTGAAACCTCACACCTCCCACCTTTTCAGCGTTACCCTGCCGCTTGGGCTTTGACGGAATCGATATACTTCTTGATGTTGGCGATACCGCTGAACAGCTCCACTTCGCTGCCGGCGGGCACCACCAGCGTGGGGGCCTGTTTCAGGCCCAGGGCCTTGGCTTCCTCCTCGTTCTGGGAGACGTACTTTTTCACGTAGGGGATGCCGGCTTTATCCAGCCACTGGCCCGCCAGCTTGCAGTTGGGGCAGGTTTCGGTGGCGAACAGCACGATGGCGGTCTCCTTGACCTCCTCGTTGACGGTATAGGCTTCCTCGGCTTTGGCCGCCGCCTTGTCGTGGCCCTTTTTCAGCACGGAACGGCTGATGTCGTACAGCTTGCGGTCCTTGTATTCCTGCGCCTTGCCGTCGTTCCAGTTCTGCACCGGGCGGTAATAGCCGGTGATGCGGCTGTAGACCTCGGTCTCCTTGCCGCAGTGGGGGCAGGTGAACTGCTCGCCGGTCAGATAGCCGTGGTCGCGGCAGACGGAATAGGTGGGGGAGAGGGTGTAGTAGGGCAGCTTGTAGTTGTCCGCGATCTTGCGCACCAGCGTGGCGGCCGCCTTCCAGTCCGGCAGCTTCTCGCCCAAAAAGGCGTGGAACACGGTGCCGGAGGTGTACAGGGTCTGCAGCTCGTCCTGAATATCCAGCGCGCTGAACACGTCCTCCGTGTAGCCCACGGGCAGGTGGGAGGAGTTGGTGTAGTAGGGCGTGCCGTTCATGTTGGC
>CAMJYF010000133.1 GCA_946409885.1 uncultured Clostridia bacterium
TTTTCCGCGCCGCCGAAGCGCAGTATGGCGCAGTAGCCCCCGGGGCCGGGGTTGCCGGAGCAGGCGCCGTCTGTGTAAAGATAAACGTGATCCATCGCGCGTGGGCCGGAGCGGCCCCGCGGGACGCGCTCCGGTTCTTCCTTTCCGTATCGTTCTTTCCGGCTGGCATTATAGCATAAAAATCGGTTCCGCGCAATCATTTCTGTGTAAAAAGCGGGTGGACGGCATATACTGTTTTTGATAGTTTCAATCAGGAAGGATATGCGGAATCATGAAAGCAGTTGTAATGTGCGGCGGGCTGGGCAGCCGGATGCTGCCGCTGAGTGAAAAGACGCCCAAGCCCATGCTGCGGGTGCTGAACCGCCCCGTGCTGGATCTTATCCTGCGCAAGCTCATCCGGGAGGGCTTCCGGGAGATCGTGCTGACCCTGGGCTACCGGGCGGAGGAGATCGTCTCCTGGCTGGAGAACAGCCGGTACGACGCGGACGTCACCTTTGCCACGGAGGAAAAGCCCCTGGGCACGGCGGGGGGCGTGAAAAACGCCCTGAAGGACGCGCCGGACGACTTTCTGGTGCTCAGCGGGGACAATCTCTTCGATTTCGATCTGGAGCGGCTGCGGGAGCGGCACTATCTCTCCGGCAAAAGCGTCACCATCGTGGGGACGGAGGCGGAGGACCCCCGGGATTACGGGGTGATCGTCAGCGACGCCGCCGGCAATGTGGCGGGCTTTGCCGAAAAGCCGGACTGGGAGGACGTGCGTTCCACCTTCGTCAACACGGGTATCTATTTCTGCGCCGAACGGGTGCTGGACCTGATCCCGGACGGGGAGTGCTACGATTTTGCCAAGGACCTGTTCCCCCGGATGCTGCGGGAGGAAAGGAAGATCGGCTGCGTGAAGGCGGAGGGCAGCTGGTACGACATCGGCGGCATCGAAGCCTACCGGGCCGCCAACGCCGCCCTGTTGAGGGACCCGGACAACGTGGGGGAGAACGGCGGCCTGTACTACGGCTACGACCGCACGGACGAGGACGGCAACCGCTATATCGCCCCCTGCCTGGTGGGGCCGGGAGTGCGGCTTGGCGGCGGCGTGACGGTGGGCCCCTTCGTCTGCCTGGGCGAAAACACTTCTGTGGGCCGGGACTGCGTGATCACCGACAGCATCATCGGCGCGGACTGCGCCGTGGGCAGCGGCACGGATATCCACGCCTCCGTTCTTTCGGACGGGGTGCGGGTCCACGAGAACGTGCTGGTGGACGAGGGGGCCGCCGTGGGCTACGGCGCGGATATCGGCCGGTTTTCCCGTATCTTTCCGGGGGTGCGGATCAGCGCCGGGGTGCGCGTTCCGCCGGAAAGCCTCGTCTCCTCCGACGTGCGGGAGCAGGGCTGCGTTTCCGCGGCGTTCGACGCCTACGGCATGAGCGGCGCCGTCTATTCCGGCATCACGCTGGCCGACGCCCTGAAGCTGGGGCAGGCGGCCGCCAGCGCCGCGCCGGGCAAGATCGGCTTCGGCTGCGACGGCAGCCCGGCGGCGGAGGTGTATAAAAACGTCTGCCAGCAGGGTGCCGTGGCCTGCGGCGCCCAGGCCTACGATTTCGGCCCGGTGTTCCGCAACCAGATCTGTTTTTACGCCCAGCACTGCGCGCTGTCGGCGTTTGTGTTCGTCTCCTTCAAAGAGGGGGAGATCTCGTTTTCCTTTGCCGGGGAAAACGGCTTTGCCATGGATAAAGGGCTGCGGCGGAAGATGGGGGACTGCTTCCGGTACGGCTCTTTCCGCTATGCGGAAAACGGCGGCGCGGGGAAAAGCTACCGCATGGAGCTGTACGCCAGCGTGTATAAATCCAAGCTGAAAAAGATGCTGTCGGTGTTCCGGGACGCGGTGGAGCTGACGGTGGAAAGCTCCGACCGCTGCCTGACGGAGACCGTGGGCGACGTGCTGGCCAGCCAGACCCCGCGGGAAGGGGCCTCCCGGGTGATGCTGATCACCGACGGGGGCGGCGAGGCGTATTTCGCGGAGGACGACAAGGTGTTCTACGTTTCCGCCGTGCAGCTGTTCGTGTGCGAATACGAATTTGCCCGGGGCAACGACGCGGCGGTGCCGGAGGACGCCCCGGAGGCCGTGGAGCGCCGGGCGGCCGCCTACGGCCGGAAGGTATGGCGCGTGGGCGCGGAGGGGGAGCCGCCCGAAAAATCCCTGCTCTTTAACTGCCTGTGGGCTTTCGACAGCGTCTTTCTGGCCTTTCGGGTGTGCGGGATGATGGCGCAGACGAAGATGAAGCTGGCCGACCTGCTGGAGGGGATCGAGTCGGTCTCCGTCCGCAAAAACATTTCCGTGTTCGACTGCTCCCCCGGGGAACTGCGGCAGGGGATGGCGCAGGCGCTCGGCAGCAAAGCGCCGGGCAGCGCCTGGTTCCGCGTGGCCGAAAACGGAAGGGAAGCCAGGATCCGCCAGCTGGGCAACTCCAGCCGGGTGCGCATTCTGTCCGAGGCGGCGGAAATGGAGGCCGCCAAGGAGCTGTCCGCGGAAATAATCGGGAAAATTCATCAAGCCGTTATTGACATCAGGGATAAAAAAGAGTAATATAAGATGATAAATCATCGCATCATGCGTTTTCTTTCGCCGTTTTACCGGCGAAGTACTACATATACGACATATAAAATATAAGGAGAACCTATGCAGAGCAAAGCTTCCAAGGCCAAAAAGGAGAAGGCCGAGATCGGTACTGCAGCCGACAAACTGACCGAAAACGGAAAAAAGACAAAAGAAAAAACCGCCGCCTCCGGCAGAAAGAAAGAGGCCGCCCGCAAAAAAGAACCGCAGAAGGCCCAGCCGGAGACGAAGAAAAAAGAAAAGTCCGCCGGCAGGCAGCCCCAGGCGGCCAAAGAAAAGGCGGCCGTGAAAACGGAGCCCAAAGCCGCCGCCAGACAGACCAAAAAGACAAAGGGCAAGGAGGCCGCCGGGCAGCGCCCCGCGGAGAAGGCGGACCGCCAGATCGTTGTACCCGCCGCCAGAACCTATACCAGAACGGAAAAGCCCGCCGCCCGCGGCGCGGGAAGGGGCAGGAAGAAAAAGAACGACGCCCCCTCCGTCAAGATCTCCTTTCTGGGCGGCATCAACGAGATCGGCAAGAACCTGACGGTTTTTGAGTTCAACGACGAGATGATCGTGCTGGACTGCGGCATGTCCTTCCCGGACGCGGATATGCCGGGCGTGGATTACGTTTTGCCCGATTTTACGTATCTGGAGCGCAACGCCAGAAAGATCAAGGCCATTTTTATCACCCACGGGCATGAGGACCACATCGGCGGCCTGCCCTACCTGCTGAAATCCGTCCGGGCGCCGGTGTACTGCACCTGCCTGACGGCGGGGCTCATCAAGGGCAAGCTGAAGGAGCACCGGATGCTGGACGTCTGCCGCCTGATCGAGATCCGCCCCGGGGACGTGATCCCCACCGGCGAGTTCACGGTGGAGGCCATCCATGTGAACCACTCCATCCCCGATTCCCTGGCCTACGCCATCCGCTGCGGCGCGGGCACCATCGTCCACACCGGCGACTTCAAGATCGACAACACCCCCATCGACGGTGGCGTTATCGATCTGGCCCGTTTTGCCCAGCTGGGCAGCGAGGGCGTGCTGTGCCTGATGGCGGATTCCACCAACGCGGAGCGCCCGGGCTACACCCCCAGCGAAAAGAACGTGGGCGAAACGCTGGAATCGCTGTTCCGCGTGGCGGGGGACAAGCGCATCATCGTGGCGTCCTTCGCCTCCAACATCCACCGTATCCAGCAGATCATCGACGCCTCCGTCAAAATGGGGCGCAAGGTCTTCCTTTCCGGCCGCAGCCTTGAAAACGTGGCCGCCATCAGCATGCAGCTGGGCTACCTGAACATGCCGGAGGGCATCATGACGCCCATCGACCGGCTGAAGAACTACCGCGACAGCGAAACGGTCATCATCACCACCGGCAGCCAGGGGGAGCCCATGTCCGCCCTGTCCCGCATGGCGCAGAACGATCACCGCAAGGTGACGATCGGCGCCAACGACTACGTCATCATCTCCGCCAACCCCATCCCGGGCAATGAAAAGACGGTGTCCCGCACCATCAACGACCTGATGAAGCTGGGCGCGGAGGTGGTGTATGAAAAGAACCTGGGCATCCACGTCTCCGGCCACGCGGCGCAGGAGGACCAGAAGCTCATCATCAACCTGACAAAACCGAAATTCTTCATCCCCGTCCACGGCGAGCAGAAGCACCTGCGCAAGCACGCCGCCACCGCCGTCAGCGTGGGCCTGCCGGAGGAAAACGTGCTGATCCCGGAGCTTGGCGCGCTGGTGGAGGTTTCCGAGCAGGGGGTGGTCCGCACCGGCGCCGTCCCCGCGGGCCGGGTGTTCATCGACGTCTCCGGCATGGGGGACGTGAACAATACGGTGCTGATGGACCGGAAAAAGCTTTCCACCGACGGCATCGTCATCGTCACCGCCGCGGTGGATTCCAACTCCGGCCAGCTGGCCACCCCCGTGGAGGTACAGTCCCGGGGCATCGTGTTCCGCAACGGGGCCAGCGATTTTACCTCGGATATCGAGCAGGTGTGCGTGGACGTGTTCATCCAGCACATGCGGCTGGCCATGTACGACCTGCCGGCGCTGCAGTCCAGGATCAAGGACGCGGTCGCCAGAATGACCTACGACAAAACGAGGCGCACGCCCATGATCATCGTTACCGTGCTTTCCGTCTGAACCGCTTTGCCGCCGCGCCGGCCGCGGCAGTCCATTTATGAGGAGGTGAGCGTTTGAAATTCAGGGATTTTATGCAGATCCACCCCTTTACGGTGGTTTTCGTCTGCCTGGCCACCGTGCTGTGCGGCGTTACCTTCGTTTATTCCCGCACGGCGGGCTTTGTGGAGTTCGCCGTGGTGCTGTGTCTGGTCGTCTTCGCCATGCTGTGGTTTTCCGATTCCGTGGAGCGGAAGAAGGAATACCTGAAAAAGATAGAGAACGCTCTGACCCAGGGCGGGGAATCCTTCGCCCGCCTGGCCGCCTTTCCCTTTCCCGCCGTGCTGGCGGAGGGGGACGGCACCATCGCCTGGTTCAACGGCGCGTTCGGCGAAGTGACGGCGGATTTCCCCCAGGCGGACTGCATCGCCATCAAGGAATATATCGGCGCGGGCGTCCGCCTGTCCGAGGAGCTGACGGAGCCCTTTGAGGTCAGCGGCGCCTCCCGCAGCTATACCGTGTTCCCCTCCCGGCTGGAGGGCGGCGCGTTTGTATTTTATTTTGTGGACGATACGGCGCTGAAGCAGATCCGGACGGAATTCAACCTGACCCGCCCCGCCGTGCTGCTCATCAACGTGGATTCGCTGGAACAGACGGAGGATACCCTGTCCCACGCGGATTACTATTCCGTGGTCTCCGATATCGACAGACTGATCACGGAGTGGCTGGCGGGAAACAACTGCGTGTTCCGCAAGTATACGGAGGGAAAATTCATCGCCGTTACGGAATGCCGCCATCTGGACGCCATGACCGCCAGCAACTTCAACCTGCTGGACGCGGTACGGAACTATAAACGCCCCAATACGGAGGTGGATATCACCCTTTCCGTGGGCGTGGGCCGGGAGGAGAGCTTCGCCCTGTGCGAGGCGGGCGCCCGGCAGGCGCTGGATATGGCCCGGGGCCGGGGCGGCGACCAGGTGGCCGTGAAGGTGGGCGACAGTTATGAGTTCTTCGGCGGCATCACCAGCCGCAAGGAAAAACGGGGCAAGGTAAAATCCCGCATCATGGCCGCCGCGTTGACCGAACACATCGAAAACGCCTCCTCCGTGTACATAATGGGCCACGCCTATTCGGATTTCGACTGCCTGGGGGCGGCCGTCGGCGTGGCGGCCCACGAGTGCGG
>CAMJYF010000134.1 GCA_946409885.1 uncultured Clostridia bacterium
CGGCTGACGGCGGATTACACGTATTCCGACGAGATCCTGTACCCCTTCGGCAGCGGCATCCTGCCGTCGGCCCCCGTGGAATAAAAAACGCCGGAAGGCAAACGGAAAGCCATCCCCTGCCGGGCGGCTCCGAGAAAAAACAGGCCGTGATGAACAAAAAAACAGCACCTGCCCCCGTGACAGATGCTGTTTTCTTATTCCCATTTTTTCTGAATCCGTTCATGCGCGGGCGCTTCAGCAGACCTTTTCAAAGAACCCGGTAAACCGGCCGATCAGCGCCGCGAAATAATCCTTCAGCCGCCACAGCAGCCGCTGGAAGGCGTTCCCCTGCGGCTCGTTCTGCGTCAGGCGGTTGGTGGTGATATCCCGCACGCCCAGCCGGTAAAGCCGGTCCGCGCCGTCGATGTCGTCCACCGTCCAGGCCATGGTCTTCAGGCCGGAGGCAACGATCTTTTTGATCAGCGCGTCCTCCAGCAGGCAGATGAAATCAAGGCCGTCGATGCGGTTGGCCCGGCAGAAGTCAATGGCCTCCTCACCCGCTTCCGTGCTGACGAGCAGGAACGCGGGGATCTCCGGCAGCAGCTCCTTGATCCGCGAAAGCTGGGCGCGGCCGAAGCTGATAAGGGTAAACATATCCTTTTCCCCGCGGGCGGAAAGCAGCGCCGCCAGGGAATCCATATCCGCCACCGTCGCGTTCCCCTTGATTTCGATCACCGGGTGCAGGCCATACTCTTTGCACACGTCCAGATATTCCGTCAGGGTGGGCACCTTTGTTTCCGGGAACCGCTCCACGTTGCTGCCCGCGTCCACGGTCAGCGCGCGGATCTCGGCGTAGGTAAGGTCTTTCACCTTTCCCTCGCCGTCCGTCATGCGGTCCACGGTGTCGTCGTGCATGATGACCCATACCCCGTCCGCCGTGGGGGCGGTATCGCACTCCGCGCCCCAAAAGCCGTACTCCCCCGCCAGCCGGAAGGCCGGAAGGGTGTTTTCCGGCGCCATGGAGGAATAGCCCCGGTGGGCGGTCATGCGCATGCTGCCAAAGGGGATGCGGTAAGAGGAGTAAACGGAAAGCTCCGCTTCCCCGGCGGCCAGCGCGGGCGCCGCCATGCCCAGCAGCAACAGCGCGGACAGCAGAAGTGAAATGACTTTTTTCATGACGATGTTTCCTTTTTTTTGCGTTTTTCAATCACGGAACGCCCGCCACCGTTTTCAGCGACGCCGCGCCGGCAATGGCGGGAAAAGGTTTGGATCACAAAAAAACGGATCACGGCGCCGAGGGCGCGTCCGGGTCCATCCCGCCGTGGGCCTCGCAATACTTTTTGATATGCGCTTTGATCGCGTCAAAGGTTTTGTCGCTGAGATAGTGCTCGATCCGGCAGGCGTCCTCCGTGGCGGTCTTTTCATCCACGCCCATGTTGATGAACAGGCGGCTGAGCACCTGGTGGCGCTCGTAAATGCCTCTGGCCTTCTTTTCGCCCTCCGGCGTCAGGCGCAGATAGCCCTGCTCATCCGTTATGACCAGGCCGCTTTTTTTCAGCAGCCCCATCGCCCGGCTGACCGAAGGCTTGGAAAACCCCATATGCTCCCCCACGTCGATACTGCGGACGGAGGAGGAATGCTGCGACAGCACAAATATCGTTTCCAGATACATCTCTCCGGATTCCTGCATAGCCATAACACAACCTTCTTTCCTATTTGGCAATAGCATACCATAAAACTCGCGAAAATACAAGCCAATCGCAAAAAAGATTGAAAAACCCTTGACAAATTAGCATGAGCTAACTATAATGTAGGCAGTTAGGGTGCCCTAACTCTTTTTTAAGCGGCGGGGTTAGCCTTCACTAATTCATATTCCGGAGGAAGATACGTGATACCGCTCAGCATTGCCGAAACGGGACAGGCGCAGATCATCAGGAAGATCGGCGGCAGCCCGGAGGTAAAAAAGCATCTGGAAAATCTGGGGTTCAACGTGGGCGGCGAGGTGTGCGTCGTCAGCACCCTCGGCGGAAACCTGATCGTAAAGGTCAAGGAGAGCCGCGTGGCCGTCAGCGAGGAGCTGGCCCGCAGAATCATGGTATAAATCATTTTCGCAGGAGGGATATACAATGAAAACACTGAAAGACGCCGGCATCGGCGAAACGGTCACCGTGGTAAAGCTGCACGGCGAGGGAGCCGTCAAACGGCGCATCATGGATATGGGTATCACCAAACATACGCCGGTGTACGTCCGCAAGGTGGCGCCGCTGGGCGACCCCATCGAGGTGACGGTGCGCAACTACGAGCTTTCCATCCGCAAGGCGGACGCTGAGATGATCGAAGTGGAATGAGAGACGTGCGGAGAGCGGAGAGCGGAGTGCGGAGATTTTGATGAAACAGACGCGCGGCAATCGCAATCCGCCATTTTTTTCAGCCAATGGTTAGTGTTTGCTAATCAGTCAAAGCCGGATCCGGCAGAAAGGAAACAATACTATGAATATACGCATCGCGCTGGCGGGCAACCCCAACAGCGGCAAAACCACCCTGTTCAACGCCCTTACCGGCTCCAATCAGTTTGTCGGCAACTGGCCCGGCGTAACGGTGGAGAAAAAGGAGGGCAAGCTGAAAAAGCACGACGACGTGACGGTCACCGACCTGCCGGGCATCTACTCCCTTTCCCCTTACACGCTGGAGGAAGTGGTGGCCCGGAATTATCTGATCGGCGAACGGCCCGACGCCATCCTGAACATCATCGACGGCACCAACCTGGAACGGAACCTGTACCTGACCACCCAGCTGACGGAACTGGGCATCCCGGTGGTGCTGGCCATCAATATGATGGACGTGGTAAAGAAGAACGGCGACAAGATCGATACCGCCGCCCTGGGCAGGCAGCTGGGCTGCCGGGTGACGGAAATCTCCGCCCTGAAGGGCACGGGCGTGACGGAGGCGGCCCAGGCCGCCATCGAGGCCGCCCGCAGCGGGAAGACCGTGCCGATGCACACCTTCTCCGGCCCGGTGGAGCACGCCCTGGCCCACATTGAGGAGGCGGTGGTACACGACCTGCCGGAGGAGCAGCAGCGCTGGTACGCCATCAAGGTGTTTGAGCGGGACGACAAGGTGCTGGCGCAGCTGAACATTCCGGAGGAGAAGCTCGCCCATATCGAAAAGGATATCGCTGCGGCGGAAACAGAGCTGGACGACGACGCGGAAAGCATCATCACCAACGAGCGCTATATCTACATCGCCGACGTGATCCGCTCCTGCTACAAAAAGAAAAACAAGGGCAGCCTGACCACCTCCGACAAAATCGACAGGGTGGTCACCAACCGCTGGCTGGGCCTGCCCATCTTTGCCGCCGTCATGTTCCTGGTGTACTGGGTCGCCATGGTGGCCGTGGGCGCGCCCGCCACGGACTGGGCCAACGACGGCCTGTTCGGGGACGGCTGGCATCTGCTGGGCATCGGCTCCGCCGCTTATGAAGAGGACGCGGGGGAATATGACGACGCCCTGAACGCGGTCAACGCGTTCTATGAGGCGGATCCCGAGGCGGAAGACTTTGACGCGGAAGCCGCGCTGGCGGCCATGAAGGCCGTGACCGGCAGCGGTACCTCCACCGTTTCCGTGGAGGACGAGGAGACGCTGGAGGTCACCGATATGACCGTCTACTTTGACGCCGTCCCTGAGATGACCGAAAAGGAGATGGAACAACAGAACGTGATCGGCGTTTCCTATCAGGACGCCGTGGCCTATTTTACCGAAAAGGGCTTTGACGCGCCTGACCCGGCGGATTACGGCGTGTGGGTGCCCGGCGTGCCGGTGCTGATCGGGAACCTGCTGGAAAAAGCCAACGCCGCCGACTGGCTGCAGGGGCTGATCCTGGACGGCATCGTGGCCGGCGTGGGCGCCGTGCTGGGCTTTGTGCCCCAGATGCTGGTGCTGTTCCTGATGCTGGCCTTTTTGGAGGCCTGCGGCTACATGGCCCGTATCGCCTTCGTGCTGGACCGCATCTTCCGCAAGTTCGGCCTGTCCGGCAAGTCCTTCATCCCCATGCTCATCGGCGTGGGCTGCGGCGTGCCCGGCATTATGGCCAGCCGCACCATTGAAAACGAACGTGACCGCCGCATGACCATCATGACCACCACCTTTATCCCCTGCGGCGCCAAGGTGCCTTTTATCGCCATGATCGCCGGCGCCATCTTCGGCGGCTCCCCGTGGATCTCCACCTCCGCCTACTTCATCGGCATGGCCTCCATCGTGGTCTCCGGCATCATGCTGAAAAAGACGAGGATGTTCGCGGGCGAACCGGCCCCCTTCGTCATGGAGCTGCCCGCCTACCACCTGCCCACCGTGGGCAACGTGCTGCGCAGCATGTGGGAGCGGGGCTGGTCCTTCATCAAAAAGGCCGGCACCATCATCCTGCTTTCCACCATATTAGTATGGTTCACCTCCTACTTCGGCTTTACGGCCGAGGGCTTCCGCATGCTGGCGGAGGATGAGCTGGATCTTTCCATCCTGGCCCGCATCGGCAGCATGATCGCCTGGATCTTCGCGCCGCTGGGCTGGGGCACCTGGCAGGCGGCTGTGGCCTCCATCACGGGCCTTGTAGCCAAGGAAAACATCGTGGGCACCATGGGCATCCTTTACGGCGGCGGCGAGCAGACCGCCTGGCAGGCCCTGCACGGGGCGTTCACCGGCGTGACCGGCTTCTCCTTCCTGGTGTTCAACCTGCTGTGCGCGCCCTGCTTCGCGGCCATCGGCGCCATCAAGCGGGAGATGAACAACGCGAAATGGACCTGGTTCGCCATCGCCTATCAGTGTGGCTTCGCCTACGCGGTGTCCCTGTGCATCAACCAGATCGGCGGCCTCTTTACCGGCAGCTTCAACGTGATCGGCCTCATCTGCGCCCTGGCGCTCATCGCCGGTATGGTCTACATGCTGTTCTTCCGCAAGTATAAAGAGGCCACCAAGCTGACCAAAAAGCTGTGAACAAACCGGAAGGAGTGGTGATATGCTTACCTGGCTGACCGCGAATCTTGCCAATATCCTCATCGTACTGGCGCTGGTGGCACTGGTGGCGGTCATCATCGCCACCATGATAAGGGATAAGAAAAAGGGCCGTTCGTCCTGCGGCGCCGGCTGCGCCCACTGCGCCATGCGCGGTTCATGTCACAATAAAAGCGACTGAGGCCGACTGCCCCTTTTCCCCCCATCCCACGTTGCGGTTTTCATCCCGGCGGCAATCAAAAAAAGGATCCCGTATGGGGTCCTTTTTCATTTTCAGCATCAGAAAAAGGGCGGAACGATTCGGTTCTGCCGGTACGTTTTGTAGGGGCGGGCACTGACCGCCCGCAACCGGTTCTTCAGTAAAAACACATTGCAACAGACGTAACGCGTTCCCATTGACGACGGAATCGTTCGGCTTTATAAAACGATCCGGCGAATAACAGTGTTTGCGGACGGTCGGCGCCCGCCCCTGCAGGGGGTTGTCAACCTTTTTTACCGGTCCTGCCCTATGGGATTTGCGGGCGGTCGGCGCCCGCCCCTACAGGGGGTTGTCAACCTTTTTACCGGTCTGCACTGCGGGGACCCGCTTTCACGCGTTGGTGTTCTCCTGCGAAAGATGCAGGCGGCGCATCTCCTCCGCGGCTGCGGCGGTCATGCGGCAGAGATACTCCGGCTTTTTGCCGTAATCACCCGTCTCCGCGTAGCAGGCCGCGGCGCAGACCGGGCACATGCGGCGCAGGGCGCAATCCGTACACACGGCGGGCAGGCGAATGGCCAGTGTGTGCCGCCGCACCGCCTGCCACCCCTCCGCAAAGGTCGTTTTTGTCAGGTCCGCGCACACGGGCGTCATGCCGCACATACGAAGACCACCCCGCCAA
>CAMJYF010000135.1 GCA_946409885.1 uncultured Clostridia bacterium
GCAGCTCCGGCAGCAGCAGGCGGTGGCGTGCTGGGCGATAAAGACCGGATGGCCCCTCTTTTCGTGTTTATCTGACGTTCAATCAGCCGCTTTTTTCAGGCAAAGGCGTTCCCCGGCGGCCAGCGGAACGCGGATGACTTCGTCTTCGTAGACGGTCCCTCGGTCGTCCACGGCGCGCCGCCAGGGATTTTTCAGCCGCACCGTGCCGCCGGCCTCCGCCGTAACGCGCGCGTAGGCGACCTCGCCGTTTTCACAGGCGGCGTCCACCAGAAACGCCCCCTTTGTCCGCAGGGAGCGGAACGCGGCGGGCGTTGCCAGATCCCAGTTGGGGAACAGCACAAGGGTATCCGTGTGGCCCCACAGCAGGCATTCGTTCACCACCGCGTGCAGCGACAGGTTTTCCACCCACACGCCCATCCGGCGCATAAAATCCGTATCCATATCGTCCGGGTAACGGCCGCCCGCCAGCGTCGTCCGGTCAAAGGCCGTGCCGTTGGGCAGCAGGCAGTAGCGCACGTGCCGCTTGAATTTTTCCAGGTCCAGTATCCCCAGCCGGGCGCCGATCAGGTGGTAGAACACCAGATCGTTGCCGCCCTCGTTGTAGTGGTGCCGCCAGGAGTTTTCGGCAAGGGCCAGCGTTTCCGCGTCGGCGGTCTGCGCGTCCACGTCCTCCCCCGGAAAGACCTGCGCCAGGTTCGCGGGGCAGTTGTAGATCACCCGGTCCGGGTCCTCCGTGCCCACGCTGACGTACACCCGGCCGAAGCGGCCCTCCGCCGTGGGGTAGTCCGGGTAGGCGGCAAGGATCCTGCTGACGGTATCCGCCAGCGCCTGTTCCTCCCGTTCCATTCCCAGGTCTTGTGTTGCCCGCAAAAAGGCGCGGAAGACGAATTTGGTCAGCGTCAGGTCCACCGCCCCGTCCAGATTCTTCTCCAGACCGGCCGCCAGACCGTACAGCTCCGGCACGATGGTGGGGAACAGATGGTATTTCCCATCCCCCACGGGGTCCGCGCCCTCCCGCGTCATATAGGCCGCCAGAAACGCCACCGCGGCCCGCAGCAGCGGCCAGATCCGTTCCCGCAGCAGCGCCAGGTCTTTGGTGTAGGTGTAGTGCCACCAAAGGCTCTGCACCGTCCAGGGCGTTTCAAGGATCTCCCAGCCCCAGTCCGGCGCGGGGTAGGGATTCACCGTCATCTCCACCGGATAGGCGGAGTGGGGAAAACAGGCCCCCGGCAGCCCGTAAAAATCTTTTGCCCAGGCCTCCGACACGGGCAGAAAGCTTTCCGCCATGCGCAGATAGGGCAGGTGCAGGTCCTGCCGGTTGGCCGCCATCAGCCCCCAAAAGGGCTGCTGGGTGTTGTAGTTCATGTGGTAATCGCCGTGCCAGGCGGTGCCGATATCGCCGTGCATCCAGTTGCCGAACAGCCCCGGCGCCTGGGAGCTTTCGCTCAGCACGCAGCGCAAAAAGTAGATGTTCCTGTACCAGATCCGCTCCAGGAATTCGTCGCTGAGCTGAACGCCGGAGCGCTGCCAGTAGTCCCGCCAGACGGCCTGATTCTTTTGATAAACCTCCGCAAACGCAAGCCGCGCCGTTTCGTCGGTCCGCGCCACGTCCGTGTAATACCCCTGCGTGACCTGTACGGAAATCTCTCCCGCCTTCGCCAGCCGGACGTCGATCCCCTCGCCGGAGACGGTCCCGTCCGTCTCATACAACACGGAAAAGCCCCGGTCCTTCCCCGGCCGCGCCGCGCCGTCAAAGCCGTTGGCGGGCAGCAGCTGGCGAAAGCCCTTTGTCAGGGTCTCATAGGCCGGGATGCCCTTGTCGGGCTGGCGGGGGATGATCCGCATCCGGTCAAACAGCGGCGTTTCGCTGCCGTTTTCGTCCTCCGCGCGGCAGACGACGGCGTCCCGGTCCATGGCGACGGCCACCTTCACGAACCGCTTCTTCCCGTCGGCGGTTTCCAGCGCCACCGTCAGCAGCCCGTCGGAAAGATCCAGCGTGTGGCCCAGCACCTCGTACTCCTTGCGGTCGAAAAACAGGTACACGCTGGAAGCGGGCCACGGCCGCGGGTAGGAATAATCATGGTACGATTTCGTGACGGTCTGATGATACGCCCGGAACCAGTCCCGTTCCGGGAAGTGATCTTTGTCCGCCAGCACCCTGCCCCAGATCTCGTCAAAGGTGCCCACCTTTCCCTTATGGTCCTCCGCCAGACGGATATCCCATATGCTGTTGTGTCCCAGGTGCAGCACCAAGGCGTCCGGCCGGGTGCAGACCACCAGCCCCAGGCCGCCGTTGCCCATCACGGCCCCCTCAAAAAAATCGGGCGACGCCACGTCGCGCGTGATCGAATGCTTTTTGGCAAGCGACAAAATATCCATGTTGTTTTCTTTCCCCTTTCGTTGGCTTGTTGTCTGATGTCCCGCTTACGCCCAAAATGCTCCTTTCGCTGCTTTCCGTGTTCGGCGGAAGCGGAAATCCTTTCCTCGTCAAAAAAGCCCCAGCCTTCGTTGGTCGGGGCTTCTCTGCGCCGGAGCCCTGTCGCCGTTCCACCTTTTTTGCAAAGGAAACGGGAGGACAGACCGGCGCTCTTTATTGGTCTGCGGCTGTGTCTTCCGGCGCCAGCGCGGACAGGCAGTGCGCGGCGATCGTTTGCGCCTGCGTTTCGATGGCGGAGGGCCGGAAATGGTAGACGTCCGCCCAGTCCTCCGTTGTGTTATTGCCCCAGCGGGAGAGCCGGCTGGCGGACGAAGCCTTTTTGCAGCGAGACCTCTCTGCCGGAATCGGAGGATTCATGGAAGGCGCACATCAGGTCCAGCACGTGGAAGGTCTGCGCGCAGTTGGCGCGGGGCGTGCCGCCTTCCCGCAGGGCGCGGCACAGATCCGCCACGCCGACGCCGCGGCTGTTCTCCCTGTAACCGTATACCACCGGCACCTCTTCATAGGCGTTCTGCCCCTCCCGCAGCAGCTTTACCGGTCCGCCGAAGCCGTTGGGATCCGGTACCAGCAGGCTGCCCCGGGAGCCGAACACCTCCACGCAGGCCTGGTGGTCGTCGTAGACGTCAAAGGTGGTCGTCAGCGTGCCGATGGCGCCGCTTTCAAACTTCATCAGCCCCGCGATGTGCGTGGGCACCTCCACGTCCACCAGCGTCCCGCGCAGGGGCTGGGAGGTGATGAGCCGCTGGGGGAAGGTGACGCGGGTATAGGCCATCACGCTTTCCACCGCGCCCACCAGATTGACAAGGCAGGTCAGGTAATAGGGGCCCATGTCGAACATGGGGCCGCCGCCCTTCTGATAGTAGAAGGCGGGGCCGGGGTGCCAGCTCTCATGGCCGTGGCAGCGCATGGAGGCGTTCACCGCCACCACGTCGCCGATCCAGCCGTCGTCGATCAGCTTGCGGCAGGTCTGGATGCCGCCGCCCAGAAAGGTATCCGGCGCGCCGCCCAGCAGCAGGCCCTTTTCTTTGGCCAGCGCCACCTGCTTTTCGCCGTCCTCCCGGCAGACGGCCAGGGGCTTTTCGCAGTAGGCGTGCTTGCCCGCCGCCAGCGCCATCAGGTTGACGGGGCAGTGCTGGTCCGGGGTGGTGATGTTCACGATCAGCTCGATCTCCCCGTCCGCCATGATCTCCTCATCGGTGAAATAGGCCTTGGGGATGTGATATTTTTCCTGTGCCGCCAGCGCCTTTTCCGGGATCAGGTCGCACACCGCCACCACGTTCACCGTGTCGGCGAACATGCCGGTGAGGTTGGTCAGGTAAATGCCGCTGATATTACCGCAGCCCACGATGCCCACGTTCACTTTTTTCATTTCATTCGCTCCTTTTTTTATATGACTTCCGACTTCCGACTGATGACTTCCCACTTTTAATACATCTTGGCTGTGTTGGCGTACTGCTCCGGATCGGGCTTTGTCTCCCGGAACAGCCGCTTGCCTTCGGCAGCCCACAGCATGCCCCGGCGCATCATCTCCGCCGCCTGGGGGATATCGAACACGTCGTTGTGGTGGCCCAGGGAGTTGTAATATACCCTGCCATGGCCCCAGCGCTTCGTCCACGCCACGGGCACGTCCACCATGCCGTTGGCGGCGTGGTAATAATTGACCACAGGGTAACGGGTGGTGGCCAGCACCTCGTTGGCCGGGTCCACGTGAACGTAATACTGCTCGGAGCAGACCTCAAAATCCTCGATCCCCTCCACCAGCGGGGAAGAGCCCCTGCGGATATTCACCTTGTATTTCGTGCCGTCGCCGCCGGGGTGGGAGACCCACTGCCCGCCGGTCATGAACTGCCATTCGGTATCGTTGCGGAAGGAATCGCACATGCCGCCGTGGCAGCCGGCCAGCCCCACGCCGTATTTGCCCACCGCCTCCGCCGCGGCTACGGATTGCTCACGGGTGATCTCGCCCATGGTCCACACCGGCACCAGCAGATCCAGGTCGTTCAGCTCCTCTTTTCGGTCAACCAGCACCTGCAGCGTATCGAATACCTCCACGGCAAAACCTTCTTTGCGCAGCATCTCCGCAAACCGGCCGGAGACCTGCACGGGCTCGTGGCCGTCCCAGCCGCCCTGAATGATCCATGCTTTTTTCATTGTTTTTCCTCCTTTAAATATCGCATTTCCGCGCGCCGCCCTCGGCATCGGCTTTGAACATCAGGTCCACCACCCGCATGACCCGCAGGGCCTGCTCGGGCGTGACCAGCAGCTGCTCCGTTCCCCGGATGGCCCCGGCGACGTTTTTGTAATAATCCGTCCAGTCCGGGTGCTCATCCGGCAGCGGCAGCTCCGTCATGGTGTACTCGGGGCGCGGCGCCATGGTGCGGGTGGGGCCCGCCTCCGTATAGACGATATCGTCGCTCCACTTCATCTCCGCGTTGGGCTTCAGCTTCATCAGCTTTCCGCCGCAGCCCCAGTCGTCGATCTGCAGCGTGCCCTCGGTGCCCTGCACGTGCCAGCGGGGCAGGTTGATCAGGCAGTTGGTGCTCATCTCCATCACGTAGGAGCAGCCGCTCTCAAACCGCAGGAACAGGTGGATATTGTCGTCCACGCCGGGGGTGTACATGCTCTGCAGGTGCGCGTCTGCGCTTACCACCTTTTCGTCAAACAGATACATGGCCTGATCCAGCAGATGGATGCCCCAGTCCAGCAGCATGCCGCCGCCGTTTTCCTTGTGGCCGCGCCAGCCGTACATGGCGCCCCGGGACCCCTGCACGATGCTTTTGACCATATACACCTGCCCCAGCAGTCCTTGCTCTTTTGCCGCCTTTACGATGCAAAAATCCCGGTCCCACCGGCGGTTCTGGTGAACGGTAAACACCTTGCCGGTCTCATCCCGCACGGCGATGATCTCCTCCAGCTCGGCGGCGTTCAGGGTGACCGGCTTTTCACAGATCACGTTCTTGCCCGCCCGCAGCGCCCGGATAGCAATGTCCTTGTGAAAGTTGTTGGGGACGGCGATGGTGATCAGGTCCACGGTCTCATCCGCCAGCACTGCCTCCAGCGACTCGTAAACGGTCAGTCCCTTGTTCCGCGCGTCCTCCCGCGCCTCCGGGCGGATATCGTAAGCGCCGTATACCTCCACGCCGGGCACTCTGGCCCGCACGTTCGCCGCGTGCCAGTTGCCCATGCCGCCGAACCCGACGATGACCAGCCGAAGATTGTTCATAGTGATGTACCTCCCATTTTGTCGGCGGCGGAACCGCGCCCGCCGCGCCTGTTGCCTTATTTTGAAATGATATTTTATAAAAAAACTGTGAGATGAGGAATGAGGGATTTGCCGTGCTGCGGGGACTGCACGCCAACGTCACCGCCGCGCGTTCGGCAGGTACGCGCCAAGGCGCAGCAGCTGTT
>CAMJYF010000136.1 GCA_946409885.1 uncultured Clostridia bacterium
CGGAAGCCTGTGTCTGTAGCACGGAGCCTCAGCTCCGTCCTTCAACAGACGACGGCATTCTCTCCGCCTTCTCCCCCGGCGGCTTTGCCGTGACGCAAACGCCCGTCCTGCCCTGGTGCCATACCCTTTCCAACCGTACCTTCGGCACGCTGGTTTCCGACGGTTCGCTGGGCTTCACCTGGGCAGGCAATTCCCAGCTCAACCGGCTGACCCCCTGGGGCAACGATGTTTCCACGGATAACGCCGGTGAAAGGCTGTATCTGGAGACGGGCGTGCGCCGGTTTGATACGGTATGGGGCGCAAGGGCCGTCTTTACGGACGCGGCCGCCCGGTGGGAAAGCCTCTGCGGGCCCTTCCGCGTCACCGTTACCGTGGCGGTGCCGGAGCGGGGCAGCAAAAAGCGCGTGATCCTGGAGGCGGAAAATCGCTCCGGCGAGCCCCAGGCCCTTACCGCCCGCTACCGGCTGCTGCCCCAGCTGTGCCGCCTGCGGGGGGACGCGGCCTTCGTCTCCTGCACCGTCACGGAGGAGGGCGTGGTCCTCCGCAACCCCCTCAACGGGGATTGCCCCGGCGCGGCGTTGCTGTACGGCGAGGGTCCCTGCTCCCACGGGGTGGGGACGGAATCCGACGGGGCCTTCCTCTGGCCCAGGGCCGAGGTGGCCGCCGACCTGGCCGCGCGGCCGGGGGAGCGGGTACAGGCGGTCTTCGGCCTGTGCTTCGCCGCCACGGAACAGGCGGCGGTGCGGCTGAAGCGCGCGCCGTTTATTGAAAAAAAGCCCCGGTGGGCCACGGTCGCCGCCGGGGACGGGGCGGCGGACCGGTTCGGTTCCGCCCTGCTGCTCCATCAGGTGCGGGATACCCGCCTGCTGGCCCGGTGCGGCTTTTACCAGTGCGCCGGGGGCTACGGCTTCCGGGACCAGCTGCAGGACCTGCTCCCTCTGACCAAGCGGGACCCGGCCCTGTGCCGGGAGTTGCTGGTGAAAATGGCGGCCGCCCAGTTCCCGGAGGGGGACGTGCTCCACTGGTTCCATTCGCTGTTCCGGGACGGTAAACGCCTTTTGCGGGGCGTGCGGACCACTTGCTCCGACGACCGCCTGTGGCTGCCTTTCGCCGCGGCCCGGTACGTGGCCGATACGGGCGACCGGGACCTGCTGTCGGTTTCCGTTCCCTTTTTGGCGGGGGAACCCCTTGCGCCGGGGGAGCACAGCCGCTGCGCGGATTACGCCGCCGGAGGGGAACGGGCCTCCCTTTACGCCCACTGCCTGCGCTGCTTTGACGGGGTGACTACGGGCCGCCACGGCCTGCCCCTGCTTGGCGGCGGCGACTGGAACGACGGCTTTGACGCGCTGGGCCGGCGGGGCAAGGGGGAAAGCGTATGGCTGGCCATGTTCCTGCGGCGGGCCGCGCTGGATTTCGCCCGGGTGTGCCACATCCTGCACGATACCCCCTCCCGGGAGCGGCTGCTGCGGCTGGCGGAGGAGATGGCGGCCGCCTGCGAGCGGTACGCCTGGGCGGGCGACCGGTACCTGCGGGCTTTCGCGGACGACGGCACGCCCCTGGGGGGCGGCGCGGACCCGTGCCATATCGATCTGCTGCCCCAGGCGTGGGCCAGCCTTTCGGACCTGCCGGACGGGCAAAAAAGAAAAGCCGCGCTGGGCACGGCCTATCGGGAGTTATTCGATGAGGAGCACGGGATCGTAAAGCTGCTGTCGCCGCCCTTCACGGCGGAGGGCTTCCGCGCCGGGTATATCAACGACTACCCGGCGGGGGTGCGGGAAAACGGCGGCCAGTACACCCACGCCGCCGTGTGGTTCCTGCTGGCCCTGCGCAAAGAGGGGATGGAAACGGAGGCGCAAAAGGTGCTGCACGCCCTGCTGCCCCTGAACAAGTACCGCACGGCGGAGGGGTATTCCCTTTATCGAACCGAGCCCTACGCCCTGGCCGGTGACGTGTACGCCGCCCCGGGCCAGCAGGGCCGCGGCGGCTGGTCCCTGTATACCGGCGCCGCCGGGTGGCTGCTGCAATACCTGGCGCCGTAGGGCGGCACCTCAGTGCCGCAATTGGCACAAACAACTGTTGCGTAGATAATATGTAAGGCCCCCAAACTTGTAAAAACGTGGATTTATCTGTATAATGGCAAGTGGCAACAAACCAAATACAGCATTACCGCAAACAAGAAGGAGGCCCTACAATGAACAGTATACTCTATGTTGGCTTGGATGTCCATACCTCAAATTACACAATTTGCACTTATGAACCGGAATTTGACAGAATTTCAAGACAGGTTCAAGTTGAACCGGATTACAAACTGATCAAGAAGTATGTGGATCATCTCAAAAATGAGATGGGCAAGAACCGCAAGGTGATCTGCGGATATGAAGCGGGATGTCTGGGGTACAGTTTGTATCGCCAGTTGACAGGAGTGGGGATCGACTGTGTGATTCTTGCGCCGACAACGATGGAACGACCGGTATCCTATCCGTTTAAGAATGACAAGCGGGACGCAATAAGCGTTGCGAGATGTCTTGCCAACCACGGTTACAAAGCGGTATATGTTCCGACGCCGGAAGATGAAGCGGTAAAAGAATATATCCGTATGCGAGACGATCATGCGGCAGCGTTAAAAAGGATAAAGCAGCAGATTCTTGCGTTCTGCACCCGCCACGGGAAACACTTCACCGAAGGGAAGAATTACTGGACGCAAAAGCACCTTGCGTGGTTAAGATCGCTTGATCTCGGCAGCAGGCTGTTAAACGAAACAATGGCGGAATATATGACGACGTATTACCGGCTGGATGAGAAAGTAACAAGACTGGATCGCCGCATTGAAGAGATCGCAGAGCAGTCAGAGTATACGGAACGCGTAAAAAAGCTGCGTTGCTTCCTCGGGATCAGATCGCATACCGCCTTGTCCCTGCTGGCAGAAGTCGGAGATTTCAGAAGGTTTCCGAACGCCGATTGCTTTGCCGCATATCTGGGGATTGTTCCCGGAGAAAATTCAAGCGCGAAAAAACAGCAATATCTGGGAATCACAAAAGCGGGCAACAAGCACCTGCGGAGATTGTTGACGGAAGCAGCGCATTGCTACAACCGCGGCGCGGTAGGGTACAAATCCAAAGTGCTGCGGGAACGACAAAAGGGGAATTCCCCGGAAGTGATCGCCTATGCGGATAAGGCAAACGAGCGGTTGCGCAGGAAGTATTCCCGAATGACGTTCAGCGGCAAGAACCATAATGTGACGGTCACTGCCATTGCAAGAGAGCTGGCCTGTTTCATATGGGGCATGATGACCGACCGGATCGCATAGCCGTCCGCCGGCCTTGACCGTTTCCGCCGTCTCTGTTATTGGGGAATCGGCGAAAGCGTCCGAGGAATCAGATAAAACCGGGGTTTCAGCCCGCTTCCGGCACGCCATTGTAACAGAGACGCCGGACCCCGTCAAGGCAACCTGCCGCAAGCGGCAGGCGGCTACCAACTTGCAGAACCATAGTTTTGGCTCTGCGAACCAAAAAATCAGATAGATCCATTGACCGGAAACAGAGAGCACAGCCGAAAGGCTGCAGGTAAACAAAAACAAGGTTCAATTACCTGTGACCGTGCTATGTTGGCACTTGAAAAAGTGATCCACGTTTGTAGATTTTCAGAATTGTCGGCGAACCATTAGCCTGTGGTATCCAATCCTCGAATAACAGAATGGCCAATCCCCGATGTTCTGTTGCTTGCAGCCTTTTGGCTGTGCTCTCTGCTCCTGACCTGCGTTTTTTGGCAGGATTGAAAAAAGGTTGTTGAAGCTTCAATTCAACTCTTGACAAACGGCCTTACATAACAGCACGGCGTATCACGCCGTCAAAACGCTTGCCCGTCATGCAAGTGCAGGTAAAACGCGAAATCTCATTGGTATTATTCTGTTGAACCTTGTTCTTATATCAGCCGCATGACGGCGTGATACGCCGTGCTGCCTGAAGTAACTTTGCCCTCGATACGCGCAACATTCAATACAAACGTAAAACCGCGACAAACGTTCAATAATCGAAATCGCGGTGCGGGCGGTCGGTGCCCGCCCCTACAGGGGATTGCCGTGAGAATCCGCGGGCGGTCATGCCCGCCCCTACAGGGTTCGTGTCAGGAAATTCGGGCGGTCGGGGTGCCCGCCCCCACAGGATTCTCTTCTCTGCGTCACAATGTGACGCTGCCCGGGGAAAATGGAGCTGGCGGGGTGCTTGTAGGGGCGGGCACTGACCGCCCGGAACTTCCCGGAAAAAAGGGGGCTGGCGGAGTGCTTGTAGGGGCGGGCATGACCGCCCGCAACCGGATTTTCCACAAAACCACATTGCAATCCGTAAAATACCGACCGTTGTGGTTTAAGCTTGTCTGATTTTATGACATTTGTTGGATTTTTATGGGGAACACGGGCGGTCATGCCCGCCCCTACAGGGTCCGTGTCAGGGAATACGGGCGGTCGGTGCCCGCCCCTACAGGGTTCGTGTCAGGGAATGCGGGCGGTCAGTGCCCGCCCCTACAGGGGTTACTCCTCCGCCAGCTCGTACGGCACGTTGTATCTTTCGGCGTAGGACTGGGCGACGGAGCCCTCCCGGCAGCGCAGCAGGAAGCCCTCGGTATATTTTTTGTTGCCGAACAGCGCGGTATACCCCAGGGAGCGGAAGCCCACAAAGCTCACCTTGAAGGGCACCTCCACGGTCTTCAGCGCGGGGCAGTTGAAAAACGCCTCGATCCCGATGGATTCCAGATACTTTGCCAGCGTTACCTCCCGCAGGGCGGTACAGTCGGAAAAGGCCGCGTCGCCGACGGACCTGACGTGATCCGGCATCACCGCCCTTGTCAGCGCAGGGCAGTCCTTGAACGCCGCCGTGCCGATTTTGGTCAGGCTGTCCGGGAAGGCGGCCTCCGTCAGGGCGCAGCCCTCAAAGGCAGCGTAGGCGATCTCGTCCACCCCTTCCGGTACCGCGTAGGTCTCCCGGGCGTCGCCCCGGGGGTACTGGTACAGCACCCTGCCGTTATTGCGGAACAGCACGCCGTCCCGGGCGGAAAAGACGGTATTGCCCTCCGCCACGGTAAACGCGGTCACGCCCGCGCAGCCCCGGAAGGCGCACTCGCCCAGCTTCTTCAGCCCGGCGGGCACCTCGACGGCGGAAAGGCCCGCGCACCCGCTGAAGGCGCGGTCGCCGACCGCATAAAGCTCTTCCGTGAAGGACAGCGTCCGCAGCGCGGCGCAGTCCGCAAAGGCCTCGTCGCCGATGCGCCGCAGGCTGTCGGGAAAACGCGCGTCTTCCAGCTTTTCGCAGCCGGAAAAAGCGTGGGACCGGATCTCCTCCAGCCCTTCGGGCAGGGTCACACCGCGCAGCAGCGGCTGGCCCGCGAAAGCGGAATCGCCGATCACCGTGACTCCATCGGGAACGGTATACTCCGCCCCCGGTCTGGCCGGGGGATAATACAGCAGGGCGGTTTTGTCTTTGCTGAACAACACCCCGTCCGCGGCGGAAAGCGACGGGTTGTCCTCCGCCACCGTGATCTCCCGCAGGCCCTCCAGCCCGCGGAAGGTGGTATCGCTGACGCCGGTGATCCCCGCGCCCAGCACGACGGTTTTAACGGACCGGTTTGTCTCAAACAGGTCGCCGGGCACGCCCTCGCCGGTAAGGGTCACCGTGCCGCCCTGCCGGGTCCACTGAAAGCCATCCCGGGAAAATTCCGTCGGGAGCGGCGTATTCCGGCGCCCCAGCTTTACGGCGGCCCCGCCAATCAGCACCGCCGCGCACAGGGCCGCGAGAATGACGATGACGGTCTTCTTTTTCATATTTGTCAGTCCTTTCAGATCAATTG
>CAMJYF010000137.1 GCA_946409885.1 uncultured Clostridia bacterium
ACCAGCTGAAGACCGCGCTGCTGGAGGCGAGGAACGACGTGGCCATGGGCGCTACCAAGGCCAACAGCGCCATTGTGCACGCCGGTTTTGACGCGCTTCCCGGTACGCTGAAGGCCAAATTCAACGTGGAAGGCTGCGAAATGATGCCCAAGGTCTGCAAAGATCTTTCGGTTCCCTATAAAAATAACGGTTCGCTGGTGGTCGCTTTCTCCGAGGAGGAAATGGAGACAGTACATAAGCTCTATGACCGCGGCATCGCCAACGGCGTGCCCCAGATGTCCATCCTCAACAAGGAGGAACTGAAGGCGCTGGAGCCCAACCTGGCGGACAACGTTTGCGGCGCCCTCCGCGCCGAAAGCGCCGGCATCGTCTGCCCCTACGAGCTGACCATCGCCGCCACGGAGAACGCCGTCACCAACGGCGTGGAGTGCATCCGCAACTGCAAGGTGGAGGCCATCAGCTTTGCCGACGGCGTGTTCACCCTGAAGACCACCGCCGGCGACATTCAGACGAAATACGTCATTGACGCGGCGGGCGTGCATTCCGACGACGTCGCCCGCATGATCGGCGACGAATCCGTCAATATCGTGGTGCGCCGCGGCGAATACTTCATTCTTGACAGAGCGGTGGGCGATATGGTCTCCCACACCATTTTCCAGTGCCCCACCAAGATGGGCAAGGGCATCCTTGTCTCCCCCACCGTGGACGGCAACCTGCTGATCGGCCCCACGGCGGAGGAGATCGACGACAAGGATGACGTTTCCACCACACTCTCCGGCCTGCATGACGTTAAGGTGTTCTCCACCAAGAGCTGCCCCGCCGTTTCCACCCGGAACGCCATCACCTCCTTCTCCGGCAACCGCGCCCATCCCGTGACGGATGACTTTATCCTTGGCCCCAGCAAGGTGAACCCCCAGTTCATCCACGCTTCCGGCATTGAATGCCCCGGCCCTGGGCGAGTACCTTGCCAAAGTGGTGGTGGAAGCCATCGGCAACGTAGCCGAAAAGGAAGATTTCGACGGTACCCGCAAGGAGGTCTTCCGCTTCCGTCACGCCACGGACGAGGAGAGAGCCGCCGCCATCGCGAAGAACCCGGCCTATGGCCGCATCATCTGCCGCTGCGAGACCGTAACGGAGGGCGAGATCATCGACGCCATCCGGGCCCCCGCCGGCGCCAGAGACGTGGACGGCGTAAAGAGAAGGACCCGCGCGGGCATGGGGCGCTGCCAGGGCGGCTTCTGCGGCTCCAAGGTGGTGGAGATCCTGGCCCGTGAGCTGGGCTGCCCCATCAACGATATCACCAAGTTCGGCGACGGATCCAACATCCTGTTCGACAAAACGAAATAAGGGAGGATAATACCATGATGAATTATGATCTTGTAGTCGTCGGCGGCGGCCCCGCCGGTATGGCCGCGGCCCTGAAGGCCAAAGAGTGCGGCGTTGACAGCATTATTATCCTCGAACGCGCGGAGACGCTGGGCGGCATTCTGGAGCAGTGCATCCACTCCGGCTTCGGCCTGACCTATTTTAAGGAAGAGCTTTCCGGCCCGGAGTATGCGGCCCGCTTTATCGACCTGGTGGAAAAGACCGATATCGTTGTGAAGACGGACACCATGGTGCTGGATATTGACGAGAACAACCTGGTGACCGCCGTCAACAAGAACGACGGTCTGCTGAAGATCCAGGCGAAGGCCATCGTGCTGGCCATGGGCTGCCGCGAGCGGCCCCGCGGCGCGCTGGAAATCGCGGGCAGCCGGTGCTCCGGCATCATGACCGCCGGCACCGCGCAGAAATACGTGAACCTGGACGGCTATATGCCCGGCAAAAAGGTGGTCATTCTCGGCTCCGGCGACATCGGCCTGATCATGGCCAGAAGAATGACGCTGGAAGGCGCGGAAGTAAAGGTCGTATGCGAGCTGATGCCCTTTTCCGGCGGCCTGAACCGGAACATCGTCCAGTGCCTGAACGACTACAACATCCCGCTGCGCCTGTCCACCACCGTGGTGGAATGCCACGGCAAAAACCGGCTGGAGGGCGTGACCATCGCCCAGGTGGACGACCACCTGCAGCCCATTGAATCCACCAAGGAATACATCGAGTGCGACACGCTGATGCTCTCCGTGGGCCTGATCCCGGAGAACGAACTGACCAAGAACGTGGGCATCGCCATCGACCGCGTCACCAACGGCGCCGTAGTAGATGAGATGCGCCAGACCGACCACAAGGGCGTGTTCGCCTGCGGCAACGTGCTGCACGTGCACGACCTGGTGGACTACGTGACAATGGAAAGCCAGCTGGCCGGACAGGGCGCCGCCGAGTACATTCTGAACGGCGAAAAAGAGACGGTGTACGTCAACTCCACCACCGGCAACGGCGTGCGCTACCTGGTGCCCCAGCGGGTGAACATCAGGAACGGCAACGACGTGAAGCTGTACTTCCGCGTGGGAAAGATCTTCAAGAACGCCAAGGTGGTGCTGGAATGCGACGGCGAAGTGATCTCTTCCAAAAAGAAGGTAAAGCTGGCCCCCGGCGAGATGGAAAACGTCGTCATCCCGGCGGACGTGCTGGCAAAAATGAACGAAAACAGCACTATCGTTGTGAGAGTGGAGGAATAAACCATGAAAAGAGAACTGACCTGCGTTGCCTGCCCTCTCGGCTGCTCCATCACCGTGGAGTATGAGGGGACAGAAGTGATCTCCGTGACGGGCAACACCTGCAAGCGCGGCGACGCCTACGCCAGAACGGAGATCGTGAACCCCACCCGTAATATCGCTTCCACCGTCAAGGTGGTGGGCGGCGTCCACCCGGTGGTGCCGGTAAAGACCTCCGCCCCCATCCCGAAGACGATGATCTTTGACTGCATGAAGGAGATCAACGCGGCCTGCGTCAACGCCCCCGTGGCCATCGGCCAGGTCATCATCCCCAACGTGCTGGGCACGGGTGTGGATATCGTAGCCACCAATATCGACTGAAAGGAATTTGCCGATGAAAAAGGCGTATGAGCTGGCGCAGCTCGCAAGGCCTTCCGAACGGCAGCTCAGGTGGCAGGAAACAGAGTTTTACGCTCTGATCAGTTACGGAATGCCCGTCTTCACCGGTAAGCAGTATGGAGACGGGCATACGCCTGCCTCCATGTTCTGGCCGGAGGATATGAACACCGACGCCTGGTGCGAAACAGCCAAAAAAGCGGGAATGCGCGGCATAGTGCTGACCTGCAAGCATTACGACGGCTTCTGCCTGTGGCCCACGGCATACACCGATTACAGCGTCAAAAGCTCCAACTGGCTGGACGGCGAGGGCGACCTGGTAAAAATGACGGCCGATTCCTGCCGCCGGTACGGCCTGAAATTCGGCGTTTATCTGGCCCCTTGGGACCGGCACGAGCCCACCTACGGCAGCGGCAGGCCCTACGACGACTTTTTCTGTCACCTGCTGACGGAGCTGCTGACGGGCTACGGCGACGTGTTCTGCGTGTGGCTGGACGGGATCTGCGGCGCGGACGAAAAGCGCGCGCAGGACTACGACTGGGGGCGGTACTATCAGACGATCCGCACCCTGATGCCGGAGGCCGCCATCTGCTTCCGGGGGCCGGACGTGCGCTGGTGCGGCAACGAGCGGGGCTTTACCCGCCCCGCCGAATGGAGCTGTATTCCGGCGTACCTGGGCGTGGAAGAGGACGGCTCCTCCCGCCCCGCCGCCTCCAAAAAGAAGCTGTCGCTGATGGACAGGGACCTGGGCAGCCGCAAGGCCATTCGGGACGAAACGGCGTTTCTCTGGTACCCCTGCGAGGTTTCCGTCCCCATGCGGGCACACTGGTTCTTTGACAGCAACGATAAATACTCCTCCAAAACCAAAGACAAGCTCATCAAGCTCTATCTGAACACCGTGGGCAACAACGCCTGCCTGATGCTGGGGCTTTCCCCCGACAAGCGCGGCGCGCTGGACGATACGGACACGCAGATCCTGACCTCCTTCGGGCGGGACCTGGAGATTTTCTTCGGGTTCAACCTGGTTTCCGGCGCAACCGTTACCGCCTCCAGCGAGTACTCCCCCGACTGCTCGGCGAAAAAGCTGCTGGCCGACGACCGCAAACACTTCTGGCGGCCCGCGGAGGGCGACAAAAAGCCTGAGCTGACGGTGGAATTTCAGCAGGAGGAGCTGTTTGACAAGATCATGCTGGGGGAGCACATCGCGGACAGCCAGCGGATCGAGGCGTTTGAAATCTACGCCCTGAACGAAAAGGGCAAATGGAAACAGATCAGCGGCGGCGAGACCGTCGGCTATAAAAAGATCTGCGGCACGGACCCCATGAAGACAAAAGCGGTGCGCATCGTCTTTACGGAATACCGCTCCTGGTTTGAGCTGGACAAGCTGCAGATCAACTGAGGAAGAGAGGATTTTTACTATGATCAAAATCGGCATCGCGGGGTGCAGAGGACTTTCCACCCTGCAGGGACTTCATGATATAGAGGACGTTCAGATCACCGCCATGTGCGACCTGAGCGAAGAGCATCTTAAGAACGCGGCGGAAAAGATCGGCGGCGACGTTAAAACCTTCCGGGTGTTTGAGGACATGCTGGAAAGCGACATCGACGCGGTGATCATCGCCACGCCCATGCAGTGCCACGTGCCCCAGGCCATCGCCGCCATGGAGGCGGGCAAGCACGTGATGTGCGAGGTGACGGCGGGCGTTTCCATGGACGAGCTGTTCTGGCTGTGCGAGACCGTGGAAAAATACAACAAGATCTATATGTACGCCGAAAACTACATCTACGCCCCCAAGGTGCAGCTGGTAAAGGAGATGGTGGCGGCCGGGCTGTTCGGCAGGCCCTACTATGCAGAGGGCATGTACCTGCACGATATCCACGACCTGCTGGTCTACCCCGACGGAAAAACCTCCTGGCGCAGCTACTGGCAGTGCGGTAAGCGGGGCAACTTCTACCCCACCCACAGCATCGGGCCGGTGATGCAGTGGTTCCCCGGCGACCGGATCACCGAGATCTCCTGCTTCTCCCCCGGCGTTCACAATGAATACGGGGTCAAGCAGGACAGCGGTACTACCATGATGTGCCGCACGGAGCAGGGCAACCTGCTGGAGATCCGCACGGACTGCCTCTCCCCCCGCCCCCACTGCATGGATAACTACCTGCTGCAGGGCACGGAGGGCATCTTCCAGTCCGCCCAGTACGGCAAGGGCTGGTCCAACGGCGACTTCGATCGGGTCTCCCTGCGCAGTCATCTGACAGAGAAGGGCGCGATGGATTGGGAGGACCTGTATAACTATAAGCAGTACCTGCCGGACCGGTACAAAAACGCCACCGAAAGCCAGCGCAGGGCCGGTCACGACGGCGGCGACTACTTCATCGTGGAGGACTTTATCAACGCCGTCCGCAGCGGCCAGCAGCCGGAGCTTGACGTTTACACCGCCTGCGAGTGGACCGCGGCTGGGCTGCTCTCCACCCTGTCCGTCACCAACAACGGCAAGACCCTTGCCGTGCCCCACTTCCGCCCCAACATGCCGCTGGAGGAAAAGAAGGTTATCCTGTAACAGGCAATCAAATCACAACAGCCGTCCGGAAACAAATCCCGGGCGGCTGTTCTTCTTCAATTCCGACAAATATTCAATCACACGGTCGCATACTTCCCGTAAAACGAAGTTCAACCGATCGTTCAGGAGGTCAATCTCATTTGCCGTTGTGCTTCGCCTGGCGCGCCGTTTCACGCGCCTCCGACAACGTAATGCCGTTCTCGTTGGCGATTCGGGCCAGATCGTCGAACTCGAATTTGGCCCGGGTCACGCCATAACCGGAAGCCACCTTTTCCCGCACCGCGCCCAG
>CAMJYF010000138.1 GCA_946409885.1 uncultured Clostridia bacterium
CGCAGTCCTCGGCGGCCTTTTTGGCGTAGCCCTCCGTTGTGGCGTCGTAATAGTTGCCCGTCCACAGCAAACCGTCGCCGCAGCCAATATAGGAAGTATTCGCGTCATTCAGAAAGGCGGCGCAGTCCACGGTACCGGCCAGCGTCACGTCGGCGGCGGTCCCATCCGCCGCGTTCAGTGCGGCAAGGGGCACATAGGAAACCGTGCTTTCATAGTCGGCGATATACAGGTTGTATTCGCTGACGGCGATGCCGCCGAAGTGGGCCTGCGCCGGGTTGCCGGAACGGCGGATGATATGATACTCCGCCGCCAGATGTCCGTCGGTCAGATCCAGCGCAAAGATCACGCTGCCCGCGTCGCCCTTGCTGTAGGCGGAAACCAGCATCTGGTTCTTCGCGGCATAGTACGCGATGCCCTGCGGCACCATGTTGTCCTCCTCCGTCAGCCCCGGCAGGCACAGATCCGGCGTACCGTCGGAGCCGTCCAGCGGACTGGCGCAGCCGTCGTAATATCTGCGGGCCAAAGCGGCGTTCTTTTTCTGATACCGCTCCACCACGTGGGTCTGACGGTAGAGCGGCGCGGCGGCCAGCGCAGGGCTCACCCCGCCCAGCAGCGTCACCGCCGCCAGCAGCCACACGGCGGCAATACGGCAAATGCCTTTTTTCATAACGATCCCTTCTCCTTCTCATCAAGATAACTTCAGTATAATTCTTTCTACACCAAAACACAAGCGGAATTTCAAGAAAAATCACAGAGTATCGCTTATCGTTTTATATGGTGAGATGAATGATCAATTATTCCCCTTTCTATAAAACGATGAAAGACAAAGGATTCACAACATACAGACTGGTTAAAGAGTATAACATCAGCAGAAGCCTGCTTGACAGATTAAAGCACAACAAACCAATCAGTACTGTTACCTTGAACGACCTTTGTACAATTCTGAATTGCAGAGTGGAAGATATTCTGGAATATATACCGGACGAAATATAAGAATAGAAAAATACCGGCGGGGTGAGGGGTCACTCCGCCGGTTGCGTTTTGTAAAAACAGGATTATTTCGCCAAAGCGCCGATGGTCAGCAGAAAGCCGCCGAACTGGGCGCCGAACTCGGGGCCGCCATCCATGATGAGCTTGCCACTCTTGGTGGATTCCAGCATGTCGTCGATGCCCAAAAGGGTCCCCAGGGCGCTGTCGTAGGAATCGAAGCGCAGGGTAAAGAAGGGCATGGCGCGCTTGTACTCGCCGCGGCCGGCGCGGGATTTGCCCGCTTTGATGCGGATGTAGGCGCTGGCCTCGGGGTGGCCGTCCACCGCCAGGGCGTAGACCCGGTCGGGGGATTTCGCCGTCCACTCGTGGATCTCCGGGTGGCCCATCTTGTTCAGCTGGCTGATGCCGCTGGTAAGCAGGTAGAACATGCACTTTACCATCAGCGCCTTGTCCTCTTCGCTTTCCGGCGGCTCGGTGGCGCCCAGCACGTTGGCCATTTTCAGCAGCGTCATCACAAAGCTGACGAACACGCCGGGGGCCTTGCCGGGGCGGATCTTGGGCACGCCGCCCACCTTGATGGCGCCGGGGATATCGCCCTTGAAGAACTTGTTGAGGGATTCCACGCTGCCGAACTCGATCTCGCTGTGGCCCTTGGAATAGTCCAGGCAGGTATGCACCAGCCATTCGTTGCTGTTGACCACAAAGTGCATGCCGACCTTGCCTTCCGGCACCTCGGGGTTCTTCGCGCTGATCTGAATGACCGCGTGGGCGTGCTCAAACTTTTTCTTTAACGAGGGAACGTCGGTGGCGATGACCTTGATGAGCGGAAGAGCGGCATTCAAAAATATCTTGTTGGAATATAATTCTTCCTGTGCGATTGCCATAGAATAGCTCCTCCTTTTATCAGAATTCGTCGTCCCAGTTGTCGTCTTCCTCAAAGTCCATCTTCATCAGCTCACGCACAGCGGCGATGATGCCGTTGGAATCGATGCCCACCTCGGACATGATGTCCTCCTGCAGGCCGATGGGGGCGAACTTGTCGGGATGGCCCAGCATCTTGAAGGCGCAGCCCTTGCCCGCCTGCGCCATCACCTCCGCCACGGCGGAACCCAGGCCGCCGATGGTGCTGTGGTCCTCCACGGTGATGATTCTTCTGGTGTCCATCACGGCCTTGACGATGGCGTCTTTATCGATGGGCTTGATGGTGTGCATGTTCAGCACGCGCACCTTCAGGCCGTCGGCGTTCTCCAGGAACTTGGCCGCTTCTCTGGCCTGGAAGACGCAGGAGCCGCAGGCGATGATGGTGGCGTCGGTGCCCTCGTGGAGCTCCACCGCCTTGCCCACCTCAAAGCCGTAGTCCATATTATCGTACAGGACGCGGTCGAAGCCGCGGTTGATGCGGATGTAGTAGGGGCCCACGTTCTCATAGGCGGCGTTGACAGCGTTGGCCGTCTCAAAGCCGTCCGCGGGGACGATCACCGTCAGGTTGGGCATGGCGCGGGTGATGGCCAGGTCCACGATGGCGTGGTGGGTGGAGCCCGCCTGCCCGAAGGAGGTACCGGAATGGGTGGCGATGATCTTGGCGTTCACGTTCTGATAGCAGATATCCGTGTGCAGCTGATCGCAGGCGCGCATGGAGGTAAACGCCGAGAAGCCGGACAGGAAGGGGATGCAGCCCGCGCGGGCCATACCGGCGGCCACGCCGAACATATCCTGCTCCGCAATGCCCACGTTGATGACTCTTTCGGGGCAGGTCTTCAGCACGTCGCCCAGCTTGGTGGATTTCGCCAGGTCGGCGGTGATGGCCACCACCCTGGGGTCCTTCTGCATAATATCGGCAATCGCTTTGCCGTAGATTTCCGCGGTCGCCACTTCCGTCTGGTCGATCGCGTTATAAACAAATCCGCCTGCCATATTACTTAGCCTCCTTTTCCACGCGGGCTACTCTCTCCGCGTAATCTTCATCCAGCTGCTTGTTGTACCTGGCAAAGGTATCGTCGTCCAGCGCCATGTAGTGGCAGTGATAGTCGCCGGCGATATCCTTGATGCCCGCGCCCTTCAGGGTATCCATGATGATGCAGGAGGGGGCGCACTTCTCTTTGGAGCGGGCGATGGCGGCGTCGATGGCGTCGCACAGCTCGTCGATATGGTTGCCGTTGACGGTAACGGTGTTGAAGCCGAAGGCTTTCATCTTGTCCGCCAGGGGCTCCAGCTTCATGACCTCCTCCGTGGGGCCGTCGATCATGCAGTGGTTGCGGTCGATGAAGACGATGCAGTTGGAAAGCTCATAGTGGTTCATGGTCATAAAGGCTTCCCAGTTGCTGCCCTCGCCCAGCTCGCCGTCGCCGGTGACCACGTAGGTGAGGTAGTCCTTGCCCAGGATGCGGGCAGCCAGCGCCGTGCCCGCCGCGATGGAGCAGCCGTGGCCCAAAGAGCCGGTGGAGGCGTCCACGCCCACCACCTTGTTGGAATCCAGGTGCATGCCCATCTTGGAGCCGGACAGGTTGAAGGTCTTCAGCATTTCGGGATCGTTGAAGCCCTTGTCGCACAGCACGGGGGCGTAAGCGATGGCGGCGTGACCCTTGGAAAGGATAAAGCGGTCGCGGTCTTCCCACTGGGGGTCTTCCACCTTGATGTTCAGATATTTGTAATAGAGAACGGTCAGCAGGTCCAATACGCTCAGGCCGCCGCCGATGTGGCCGGAACCGGCCCACTGGGTGGTCTGCAGGCAGAGCTTGCGAAGTTCATGCGCTTTCTTTTCAAGAGCAAGCCACTCTTGTTTTGTCAAGGACATAAATCATTTACCTCCGTTATATCGTTTTTTTCATGCAGGGAAAAAGTTGAAAGTTAAAAGTGAAAAGTTAAAAATCGGAAGCCTTCGGCTTGATCATTATCAGAAGCGCTTTGCGTTCCCGTTTTAACTTTCAACTTTCAACTTTTCACTTTTTTAATACTTGCTTCTGATCGCCTTGAACGCGTCGTCGGCCACTTCCAGCGTGCGCGCGATATCCTCGTCCGTCAGAGAGGCGTTCAGGAAGTGGTTGTGGTGCGAGGTGATGTAGATGCCGCGATGGACCATCTCCTGTACCCAATCCTGATGGATCAGCAGGGAGTCGTCGTCCGCCAGGCGCAGATAGAACAGCGCCGGTTCGCCGGAGACCACCAGATTGAAGCCGTTGGCGGCGGCCACTTCCTTCAGGCCGTTGGTCAGCTTCAGGCCCTTTTCGCGGAACAGCTTGGGCGCGTCCAGCGCTTTCAGCTTGTTGATGCAGGCGATGCCGGCGGCGAAAGGCACGGCGCTCATCCAGTAGGAGCCCGTGTAGCTCAGGGCGCTCATGGAGGACTTCAGGAACTCCTTGCCGCAGAGGGCGGAGACGTTCCAGCCGTTGGCGATGGCCTTGCAGAAGCAGATCAGGTCCGCCTCAAAGCCGTAGAAGTGGTCGGAGCCGGCCAGGTCCAGACGGAAGCCCGCGCGCACGTCGTCCACGATCAGCACGATGCCCTTTTCGGTGCAGAGCTTGCGGACCTTCTGCCAGTAGCCCTCCTCGGGCAGCACGTTGTCATAGAAGTTGCCGTGGAGATAGGGGGTGGAGATGAACGCGGCGATCTCACCCTCATTTTCGGCCACCAGCTTTTCCAGCGCCTCAAAGTCGTTCCAGTCCACATACAGGTTGTTGGCCACGTCCTCGGGCAGCACGCCGGGATAGTCGATCTTCTGGGTCCACATGGAAACGCCGTGATAGAAGCCGTTGACGAAGATGATCTTCTTGCGGTGGGTGTATGCGCGGGCGCACATGATGGCGCCCTGGGTGGTATCGTTGCCGTTCTTCATAAAGAAGGCCCAGTCGGCGGAGGCGACGGTATCCACCATCAGCTCTGCCAGCTCCAGGATCTTTGTGGAGGGGGTGGTGACGCAGTTTTCCTTTTTGGCCTGCTCTATGGCGGCGGCGTCCACGTCGGGGTCGTTATAGCCCAGCACGTTGGGGCCGTAGGCGCACATATAGTCGATGAACTTGTTGCCGTCCACATCCCAGAAGTAGGATTTCTCGGCGTGGTCGGTAAAGAAGGGCCAGCTCGTGGGCGGGATCCAGCAGCCCTCCGCGGGGCCCTGATGGCCGTACAGGCCGGAGGGGATCACCTTGCAGGCTCTTTTGTACAGTTCGTTGCTTTTGGTATAGTTATAGTATTTGGATGCCATTCTTCTCTTCCTCCTTATGCCAGATACAGGGCGACGCGGTCAAGGATGCGGTTGATGTTGTCGATCATGTTGATCATGCCGCCCATGATGATGGTGCCCTCGCCGATGCATGCCACCGAGTTCACCTTGCCGTCAAACAGGTCGCGGGCCAGCTCGATGCTGGTGAATTCCATGATGGCGCGGTACTTTTCGGGGTTCTTCTTCAGGGTGACCATGTGGTGGTCGCGCACGCGGATGGTGGCCGCGGGGCCGCCGGTGATGGCCATCTTGATATCGCCGTCGGGGATCAGGTGGGCGCTGAAGCGGCCGATCTCGTCCCGGTTGCCGATCTGGGACAGCGCCACGGAGATGAGATAGAACATCAGCTTGGTGCTGGTCTCAAAGAAGGTCTTGTCCTCCAGGTCCTTGGGATCGGGGCGCAGGTACTTGGTCAGCAGGTCCGTCAGGGGCATAAAGCTCTTGAGCAGGAAGCCGATGTGCAGCAGACCCTTGGTGGGAATGGGGGTCACGGTGCCGTCGATCATGCCGTTGAACTTCTCGCAGGAAGAAAACGGGATACGGATGGTGGCCTTGGGGTTGCAGCCGTCCTCAAGCCGGCAGTAACCGTTCTTGAAATACAGCGTGGCGGCCGGGCCG
>CAMJYF010000139.1 GCA_946409885.1 uncultured Clostridia bacterium
GAAGAAAAAATCGTTTCCAAAAACAAAAAGGCCTACCACGATTACTTCGTGCTGGAGGAATACGAGGCGGGGCTGGAGCTGTTCGGCACCGAGGTGAAATCCCTGCGGGCGGCCAACGTCAACCTGAAGGATTCCTGGTGCCGCATCAAAAACGGCGAGATCTTTGCCGAGGGGATGCATATTTCCCCCTACGAAAAGGGCAACATCTTCAACCGCGATCCCATGCGGCCCAAACGGCTGCTGATGCACAAGCGCGAAATCAACAAACTTTTCGGCTTGACAAAACAGCAGGGATATGCGATAATTCCCTTGTACGTATATTTCGTCAGCGGCAGGGCAAAACTGAAAATAGGACTCTGCAAGGGCAAAAAGCTGTACGACAAGCGCGAAGACGCCGCCCGCAAGGACGCCGCCCGCGACATGGAGCGGGGCTTGCGGGCAGCCCCGCAATGAAATATTTTTGCGCTGCAAAAATGTGAAATCCGCCATGCGGATGAAATCCTTGCTCCGCAAGGGTGAAATATTCCGTCAAAGACGGAATGTTTCGGAAGGGCTTCGCTTTTTTCCATGATAAATGCAGCGCAGCTCCGACAGTGACGCCTGCCCGCAGGGCAGATTTCACCCGCCGACAGGCGGATTTCACCTTACGCGCAGCGTAAGATTTCACATTCGCAAAGCGAATATATCAATGCGGAACGATCCTCGTTCCGCCCCATGGGGGCGAAAGGATTTCGACGGGGGATCCGGGGCATGATAAGCGAGCAGAGGCGGGGAACCTCTTTAAAAGCTCCAACTTTAATAATAACTGACAATAATACGACAGTTTTAGCCGCTGCTTAATCGCAGCAGCCGTCATTCCCGGGAGTACTGCGGCCCGGTGCGTGGCGTCATGCAGCAGTGAACGTGAGCGGGCACAGCGTTCCGTAACCCGCCACGGCAACGGAGCTGGCCTTGGCCGGAGGGTGTTCCTTCCCGCCGGACAGGGCGAGATCAAATAAGGAACTACGCTCGTAGAAAGTTGTGAGGAAGATCTTTCGGACGCGGGTTCGAATCCCGCCGCCTCCACCATGAAAAAAGCACTGCTCCGCAGTGCTTTTTTCAACGGAATCCGTCCTTACGGACGGGTGAAATCCGCCTTCGGCGGGTGAAATCGCTGCGCGGTGAAATCCCGCTGCGCGGGGTGACGGACGGATTTCATTTTACCCGAGGACAGAGTCCGAGGATTTCATCAACGGCGAAAGCCGTTGATTTCACCGCGGCCGGGGCCGCGATTTCACGATTGAATAACCTGTTCTATTAAGAATTGCAAGCCTTTTATCAAAGTTGTTTATGGGGTGTGAAATTTAACGATTACCCTCATTTTGTTAAAACAGCAATCTTCGCATCATTGCGGCACGAAGTGACGCAACATCATTTCGGCGTCGGCCGATACATCATCAGCCGCCTGCGGCGGCGACATCATTGATTTATCAAAAGTCGTGAACAATGCAATACTGCCGTCATTCAAAATTGCGATGGACGTTTCCGCGCCGCCCCGGCGCCGCCGCTTTTTCCGTTCGCCGCGTCACGTTGCTGTGTGGGCGGTGTGATCGAGGACCCAGGCGAACGCCTTGGCCGTCCGCACGTCCGGCTCCTGAAAATGGTTGCCCGGATGGATCTGCAGCGTACATCGGACGCCCTGTTCTTCCAGCAGGGACTTTGTCTCCCGGATGCGGTCGCCCACCGACGCCAGCACCCGGTTGCGGGCCTTTTCCTCCTTGTCCCCGACGCTCAGGCAGACGGCCCCGCACCGCACGGGATGCTCCGCCAGGTATGGAACGAACCCGGGAAACCACAGGGAGGGCGAAGCGGCCGCCACGCCGGCAAACACGTCGGTCCGGCCCGCCGCCCACAGAGAAAAAAGCCCCGCCAGAGAGTATCCGCCCAGGAGATACGTCTTTTCTTTGTCGCTGCACAGGGGCAGCAGCTTGCGCAGCGTCTCCTCAGCGCCGTCTCCAAAGGGCTCTTTGCCGAAAACGGCGGGCGCCTGCCAGGGGGACAGGTCGCGGTTCCAGCGGTCGACGGGGAGCGCCAGCAGCCGGAAGGGAACATCCGTCAGGGAGCGGATCACGGCGGCCTCGTTTTCCATGCCGGAAAGGTCGTATTCGTCCGCGGGCTGCAGCAGCACAAAGGGGGCGTCCGGCGTTCCGTATTCCCGCGTCATGCGTCCGCCTCCGTGCCGGTGGGGGACAGCCGGTATTCCATCTGCGTTTCCTTGGGCTTCATGCCCAGGTTCTCATAAAACCGGCGGGCGGCGTCGTTGCCCTCCCACACGTTCAGCGTCACCTCGTCGCAGCCCAGCCGCCGGGCCTCCTCCAAGGCGAAGGCGAACAGCGCCCGGCCGATCCCGCCGCCCCGGCAGGTTTCGTCCACGCAGAAATCATCGATGAAAAACGACCGCCGGGGCCGCATGGTGTTGGCAAAGGGAGGCTCCCGCAGCACGCAGAACAGGTACCCCACCGCCTCGTCCGCCTGGTTCACAGCCACGTAAACGGGGGTATTTTCATTGCGGAAAATCTCTTCCAGTTCCGCCCGCGTATATTTGGTGGAACCGGGAAGAAAGACGTCCGGCCGGATCCTGGCGTGGATTTCCAGCACCTGGGACAGCATCCGCAGCACGTTTTGTGTGTCTTTTTCCTCAGCTCTTCTGATGGTCATTACGGTTCCTTCTTTCTTCGGGGAATTCGATTGGTGGTCTGTCAACCTTCTTCGGAATAATTCAGGATCTTGCTCTTGAAAAATCCGTCGTCTCTTGGTATAATCAATGATGATAAAATGAAAAAGGTGGGTCCGATATGCAGCAAACGGGAAAAACCATACTCAAAACGGCCGGCAAGGCTGCCGCCGCGGGGGCAGGGCTGCTGTTCCTGTCCGGCGCGGTCATCTGCGAGGGCGTCCTCGGCCGCGCCTATCTGAACCACGGCCCGGAGGAGCCCCTGAACAATCCCTCCAACCTGAGAAGGTACCTGACCAACCCGGTCTACAAGACCGCCGACGACTGGTACGTGGCCTCATGCACGGGGGATACGGTGCTGGTGACGGCCAAAAACGAGCGCATCCACGCGGATATCATCCCGGCAAAAGAGGAATCCCACGACTGGGCCATTCTGGTGCACGGCTATTCCAGCCGCCCGCGCACCATGGCCAAGCAGGGCTACCACTACGCGCAGATGGGATACAATACGCTGTTTCCCTTTATGCGGGGCCACCGTAAGGACGGACATCTGCACACTACGTTCGGCTATTACGAGCGCTACGACGTGATCGAATGGATCCGTTACATCATCTCCGGCGATCCACTGGCGCGCATCGTGATTCACGGTTGCTCCATGGGCGCGGCCACCACCATGCTGGTCACGGGGGAGGCGCTGCCGGACAACGTGAAGTGCGCCGTGGCGGACTGCGGCTTTACCTCCGCCTGGGAGGAATTCCGTGAGCAGATCGGCCACACCCTCCATCTGCCCGCCTTTCCCTTCCTGCCTGCCGCCAACCTGTACGCGAAGCTGTTCCTTAAATGGGATTTCAAAGCCTGCAGCCCGGTGGAGGCGGTGGCCCGGTCCGTGACCCCCACCCTGTTCATCCACGGGGAGGACGATACCTTTGTGCCCTACCGGATGATGGACGTGCTGTATGAACACTGCGCCGCGGAGAAGGAGAAGCTCTCCGTCCCCGGCGCCAAGCACGACGAATCCTGCGAAAAATCGCCGGACCTGTACTGGGAAAAGACGGACGCGTTTGTGGCGAAGTACATGCCGTGATAAGAAGACAGATAAATGCGGAATGCGGAAGTCGGAATGCGGAATGAAAACATAGCATACGTTTGCAGCCAAGGATGACAGAGGAATCATTCTCATCGGACGAATGCTTATCCATCCTGTCATTCCGCATTCCGCACTCCGCATTCCGCATTAAAATCGGGAGCCGCCGGGCTTGGCGCCGGACGACTCCCGGTTTTTTTGTTTTATTGAATCTCGGAGAAGAAGAATTCCTTCTTTTCCGGCGTGTTGATGACCGTCACGGGCTTGATCTGGTTCAGCACCCGTCCCTGTGAGACCAGCATCTCCTTGTACCGCTGGTAGGCGCCGTCTTTCAGCTGGCGGATCTCCGGGTCGAACAGCATGCCCCATCTGCGGTACTTTTCGTACTTTTCGTTGGCCTGCTTCATCTTCTCGTCAAAGACCTCCTCCATCTCCTTTTTGCGGGCGGTGGGGATATCCGACGGGGTTTCCACCAGCAGCGTGTAGTGGGCCTCCCTGTCGTCGGTGTCGGGGTAGTAGCTGAAGCCCACAAATTCAATGCCGAAGTGCTTCTGCAGCTCGTCCGCCACCCAGTCCAGCATCTGGGTGGTGGTCTTTTCATTGGCCACGTTCAGCCCCATGTTGGAGCGGTACAGGAATTCGATCTTCTTGGACTGGTTGTAGGTGCCGGTGCAGCGGACGATGTCCAGAATCCGGTAGCGGTACAGGCCGGAGAAATTGGTGATGATGATCTCATAATCCTTGCCCACCTCGATCTGGTCCAGCGTCAGCGGGCGGGCGTTCTCGTCCCCGTCCACCGGGATGAACTCGTAGATCAGCGAGCGGGGCAGCAGCACGTAGTCGGTGGCGTTCAGCTCCACCGGCATGGCCATATAGCCCTCGGAGGCGGCGTATCCCATGTTGTGCATGGGCAGATCGCCCACGTAGCGCTTCAGCTTTTCGGAGTAGATGGTCAGCGTGGAGCCGATCATGCCGTAGCCGTACACCAGCTTGGGCCAGATCTTGAAGGCCACGGGGTCGCCGTCAAAGCCCTGGCGGAAGATGGCGCGCAGCTCCTCCGCGCGTTTGGGGTTGGGCTTCATGTGTCCGTACTTTTTGCGCAGGGAGGGCGGACATTTGACGGAGGGGTCGATGGTGCCGGTCTCGATATCGCGGCAGATCATCTCCCAGTTGTCCTCCAGGTACTCGAACATCTGGGTCAGCAGGGTGATGACCATGGAGCCCAGATAGGTGACCTTTTTGTTGCACAGGCAGAACCGCAGCTGGAAGTAGGGAATATTGGTGCCCTCCTCGTCCTCGGGGTAGAGGATATCCTTGGGGGTGGTGATGAACGCGCCGAGGATGGGCTTCAGATATTGGAACGGGACCTGTCCCGCGCCGTTGCACATGAGGCCGTTTTTCAGCTTGTGGCCGTTGAGGGACATGACCAGCGGGCCGATCATGGGGTCCTTCACCTTTTTGCCGTGGGATTCCAGATACAGGGCCGCGCAGCCCGGGGTACCCACAAAGCCGCAGCAGTACATGTTCCACACGTCCCGCTTGGTTTTGGGCTGCAGCTTGGGCTTGCCCACGGAGCCGGAGGAGGCGCAGTAGCGGATCACCTTGTCGCCGGTGATGATGTTTTCTTCGTTGTTTTCCACCATCCGGTCGATCAGGGGGGCGTAATCCTCAAACGTGGAAATCGGCACCTTGTCCTGAAATTCCCTGATGGAATGAATGTTGGCGAAATCGTATTTCCGGCCCAGCTCGCAATCCTTGTTGCGCTCCATGATCATTTTCAGGATCGCCTCCTGGGTTTCCATGGCGTGGGAGGTGTAGCCGTTGAACTGCTTGAACCCGTATTTTCCCATCACAACGCCGATTGATGAAATCAATGCCATATTTCCACCGCACTTTCTTTGATTATTATATTTTTACTGTAATTATACAATGGGTTGCGCTTAAAAAGCAAGTTTTTATTATCAATGATAGAATAATAACGTAATTTACCTATTGTGTCAATAGGCATTTTTTTCGATTGTGTATA
>CAMJYF010000140.1 GCA_946409885.1 uncultured Clostridia bacterium
GCCGCGGATGTAATGCCCGCCGCAGAAGTGCAGGCCGGGCATGGTGTAGTCCATGTCCTTCATGGCGGTCCGCAGCACCACGTTGTCCACCGGGCTGCTTTCGTAGCCGTAGATGGTGCCCTCCGGCGTATCCAGATAGCGGGCGAAGGTGACGGGCGTGGCGACGCTGATCTCCTCGATGTGGGGCGTGATGGAAAGGCCCATCAGCCGCTCGTAGTCCTCGATATACTTTTTGGCCGTCTCATTTTTGAACTTTTTGTAGTCCTGGGGCTCCATCTTCTCCGGGAACTGGCCGGGGAAAACGGGCACGGTGAAGAACAGGGTGCAGGTCCCTTCCGGCGTGCAGTCCGGCAGCACACGGTTCAGGCAGTTGACAATGTACATGCCGAAGCCGTCCTTGCAGGCCTCGTACTGCTTGCGGTTGTCGTTGCAGCACTGGACGAAAACGCTGTAATCCTTCACGCCCAGCTCCTCCATGGTGCAGTCAAGCCCCAGATAGACGGTGATGACGGACATGCCGAAGCGGCGCAGATTGGCAAGCTTTTTCATGCGCTGGGGCACCTTGCGGCTGTCGGAGCGGTTGAACACATTGTGCGGGATGATGTTGGAGATGATCTGCTTTGCGTAGAACCGTTCGCTGCCGCAGGCCACGCCGATGGCGGCGCCGGTCTCATCGTAGAGGAACCTGGTCACCTCGCTGTTGTAGCGGATCTCGCCGCCGTGGTCCTGAATGTTTTTGACCAGCGCCAGGGAGAGCTCATGGCTGCGGTGATAGGGCATGGAGGGCCTGCCGCGCATATAGGCGGTGAACAGCTGTAAATAGTGCAGGCCGTTCAGCTCGTCGGTGGGTACGCCCAGGTAGCCCCAATAGGTGTTGAGGATGCTTTGCGCTTTCGGCGGGATGCCCAGCGCGTTCATGACCTCATCTGAGGTGTGGGAGGCGGCCCGCAGGAAGGAGCCGTACTTTGCCGCCAGCGTGACGGGGTTGGGAATGGGGTGCTTATCCGTGTAGCGCATGGCGTCGTCCAGCTCGTCGTTCAGCTTCAGCCAGGCGGTCACGCTCTCCCGGCAGCCGGGCACAGCGGCCTCCATATCGTCCAGAAACGCCTCGTCCCCGCAGCGCAGGGTCACGTCGTAGCCGTCCGGTCCGCGGGAGATGGTGCGGAACATGACTTCTTCCTTGGCCAGCGGCACGTCCACGCCCAGCTCGTCAAAGATGTTCTCCACGGAATCCAGTTCCTCCGCCGTGCAGTAGTGGCACAGCTCGTGCAGCGACGGTTCAAATTCAAAGCGCCCCCGGCGGAAGCTGGTGGCGCAGCCGCCGGGCAGGTTGTGCTTTTCCAGCACCAGGGTCTTATAGCCCTCCCTCGCCGTTTTTGCGGCGGCGGCCAGGCCGCCGTTGCCCGCGCCGACGACGATCACGTCGTATCGGTTCATGGTTGTATCCCCCTTTTTTATAATGGTATGCCTTATTCTATCGTGAAACGCGCTTGCAGGGCGTTGTCGGACTCGTTGTCCCAAAAGCCCCGGGCGACCACCGAAACGGTATAATCCCCTTTTGGCAGCGCCTTTACGGGTAAGGTGACCGTTTCGGGCATATTGTACCGGTAATAGCCGGACCAGGCCGCCGTGCGGCGCAGGATCTTGCCGTCCGCGTTGCGGGTGACGGTGGCCAGATAGTCGTTGACGGGCTCCTCCTCACAGACGGCCTGCCCGAAGGTGATCTCGCAGTCGCCGCCGTTGACCGCCACGGAGAGGGGCGTGCCCTCCGGGAAGTGGGGCCGGGCGGATTTCACGCGGCGCTTGTCCGTATAGACGAAGTTATCCGGGGTGAAGGGCGGGCGGATCACCCTGTCGCAGGGGAAGAACTGCCCGGTGATGATATCGTAGGATTTCACGGTCACCGCCCCGTCGCTTGCCACCTCCACGATCAGGTACTGGGCAAACTCCGCGCAGTCCGGCGGCACCGTGCCGTAGTATTTGTCGAACTCATCCAGCTCCGTGTAGCTGAGGGACCCGGTGCCGAAGCAGGTAAAGTATTTCTGGTGCACGTTGCGCGGGTCGTTGATGGGGGCGTGGCTGTGGCCGGAGAAATCGATGATCTGCGGGTAGTTCATCAGGATGGGGACCAGCTCCTTCTCGCCCCAGTCGTAGCTGCCGTAGACGGTGCTGTTGATGTGGGCGTGCTGGAAGAAGAAAATGGCCTTGTCGGGATCGTCGTCAAAGGCCTTCTGCAGCTCGTGAAAGGCGTATTCCTGCTGGGCCTTGCCGTAGTAGGTGCCCTTTTCCGGCGGAACGGAAATGAAGTGATAGCCCTTGACGACCAGGTGCATATGCGGGTCCATATCAAACAGCCGCTTCATGCGCTCATGGGTTTCCGGGATGCCGCTGCCGTACTCGTGGCTGGCCACGGAGATGAGCGTTTTGGTGCCCGGGCGCAGGTTGGCCTCAAACACCTCTTTGAAGTTCAGCATCTCCTGCTCCCGGCCGCCGTTGGCAAAGTCGCCGTCCACCACGATGGCGTCGATCCCCTGATAATCGCAGCCGTCCGCGTAGGCGTAGGCCGCCTTCATGCCCTTGTCCAGCCGGGCCAGCTCGATACAGTCCTTGTTTTCCTTTACGTGTACGTCGCTCATCACGACGAAACGGAGAATGGTGTCTGACATAGTATTCCTCCCTTTTTAATGTCTTCAGGGCTATTCTATCACCGGAAAAGAACAAAGGCAAGAGGGGATTTCCGATGGCCCGAAAAAAAAACGGAAAAAACGGTTCCATTTTTTCGCGAAGTATGGTAAGATAGTTACCATCAAACCACAGGAAAAGGAATCAGCACATGTCTCAGGGTTATTTTGACGGCTCCATGCCGCGCAACGTACTGGAATACTATCTCTCCCACGCCGCCTCGGCGCAGTGGATCTCACAGAGCGACACGCTGGACGACGACATCCGCGTGATATTGAAAACGGGCCTGAAATTTTTGGGCCGCGCCGCCGGTATCTGGAAGGGCGACGGGGATGAGGAAGGGCACTTTGCCAACGCCAGGGCGGCGGCGGACAAGATCCACGCCGCCGACCCGGAGATCATTCTGCAGGCCTGCCTGTTCGAGGTGGTCTATAAAGAAGATCTGGAAAACGTGCCCGTTCCCGCCTGGGTGTTTGAGGCCTTTGGCCTGCCCGTGGAGGAGCGCTGCTTTGACCACAGCGCCTGCGTGTTTCCACAGGGCGCCTGCACCTGGTCCGACATGCCGGATCTTTCCCGCACGGAGGCGCAGATGTGGTTCTATTACCGGGGCCGCCGCTATATCGACTGCGGCTATGAGGCCTTCCATATGGGGCAGATCCACCTGTACACGGGCCGCGACAGGGGCTACAAGGGCATCGGCAGGGTGATTGAAATGCTGCGGGAATACGGCCGCCTGCGCGCCCGCCGCCATAAGGTGATCTTTGACGCCCACTCCCATTCGCTGGTGGTGAACGGCAAAAGCCTGCTGGATTACAACGCCATGCCCTTTACCCGTTACCCGGTGCTGGACCGCCCCGGCGAAAAGCTGGTGCTGGTAAGGGAAGGGAAGTCCGGCGGCGGCGTCTCCCCGGAGGGCGTCTACGAAAAGGCCCTGCCCTTCCTGTACGAATATGATAACTGGGGCGGCCGGGACAAATGGGCTTACGAGCACCAGACCTATGAGCAGCGCGCCTGGAACCAGTGGTGGGGCGGCGACCAGATCTCCTGGTTCGCCTGCCAGGACGAGGAAAGCCGGAACCGGTTCCTGGAGTATTCCTTCAAATGGACCGCCGTCAACAACCCGGACGGGTTTTTCGCCTTTCCCCTGATGCGGGGCATCGGCCCGGGGGGCGACGGCCAGGACCGCACCTACAAGCTGAACGACCGGTCCGACGCCTGCCCGGAGGGCTTTTCGCAGGAGGACGCGGCGGCAAGGCTGCTGCGGGAGGGCTATGAAAAATATCGCGCTTTTGCCAATCCCTCCATGCTGGATTACGGCGGCGTAGACCAGGACGACCCGGAGACGGGCGCGCGCCACCCGGAAAAGGTGGTGGCCTACGGCAGCTTCCAGCCCTATGTGGGCGCTCAGGCGGACGATTCCAACAGCGAGATCACCCGGATGTATTACATCGGGGAAGGGAAGTACGCCCTGACCTTTGTAATGCCCTTTGCCGGGGAGTATGATTTCGCCGTCTCCACCTGGGGCACCCTTTCCGCCTGCGTCAGCACGGCCCATCCGTTCCCCTTTTCCGGCACGGGCAGCAAGGGGCAGCTGGTGGTGCCGCGGGACAATACCGTGGTGCGGATCACTTACGAATATATGACGGACAAAATAGAAGTGGAGATGATCCACTGAATCCCCGTTAGGACGGGAATACCAGTTGACGGAGGCGACAGATGAACCGGAATCAGATCAGCGGCTGCTATCAGCAAAAGCCGTTTTTACAGTTCAAAAGAACCTTTTATCAGGATTTTCTGCCGGAGGGCGCGGGGATCCGCTGCCTGCTGTACCGGGCCGGGGCGCTGTACATCGGCACCGGCGCGGGGCTGTACGTGATGGGGGAAGCCGGCCCCGTCGCCTGTGAGGCGCTGGCGGACAGGGCCGTCACGGGCTTATATGAGGTGGACGCCGCATTGTACGTGTGCTGCGGCCAGACCCTTTTCCGCCTGGCGGACGGCGCTGCGGAGCAGGTGAGGGTATTCGACGACCCTGTCGTCGGCATGGCCCGGCGGGGAGAAGAAAACTGGGTGCTGACGAGTACCTGCCTTTACAAAACCGACGGCTCTTTTACAAAGGATCTTCTCGTCCGTTCCACGGAGGGCGGCAACGGCCGCTGCCTGGCGGTTTCCGACGAGTCCTTCTACGTGGTCACGGACAACAACCTGAGCGTCATCCACGGAAAGCGGCAGGAGTGGAAGAACATCCTGCCCCGGTTCAGCGACTTCCCGCGGACCGCCGTCCACTGCGCCGCCATCGACGATAACGGCTACCTGTGGCTGGGCACGGACGCCGGGGCGCTGATCCACGACAACAACGACCTGTGGCTGACGCCGGAAACCATCCACACCCTGCCGGAAAACCCGGTCTACAAAATCGTGACGGACGCAGTCGGCGGCCGGTATTACGCCACCGACGTGGGCGTGATCCGTCAGAAAAACGGCGGTATGAAATACTTTTCCGCCGAACGCTGGGTGCCGGACGATCATGTTGCGGATATCGCCGTCACGCCGGACAGCAGCCGCATCTTCGCCGCCACCGAAAAGGGACTGGCGGTGATCGAAGCCTTTGAGACCACCTTTGCCGAAAAGGCCTCCCATTTTGAGGCGGTGATGGAGCAACACCATATCCGCCGGGGCTTTACGGCGGCCGCCTCCACCCCCACCGGTGATCCCGCCGACGCCGTGCCGGACATCTCCGACAACGACGGTCTGTGGACGGGCTGCTATGTGGCGGCGGAAAGCCTGCGCTATGCCGTAACGGGGGAGAAGGAGGCGCTGGAAAAGGCCCGCCGGGGCCTGAACGCCATGCTGCTGCTGACAAGGATCACCGCCATCCCCGGCTTTACCGCCCGGGCGGTGCGCTATCCGGGGGACCCGGGCTTTGGGGACGGCAACCGTGAATGGATCCCCACGGCCGACGGCGGCTGCGAGTGGAAATGCGAAACCTCCAGCGACGAGATGACCGGCCACTTCTTCGGCATGTCGCTGTACTACGACCTGTGCGCGGACGAACAGGAAAAAGCGGAGATCCGCGCGGCCCTTTGCGGCATTATGGAGCACATCCTTGCCCACAACTATCGGCTGGCGGAT
>CAMJYF010000141.1 GCA_946409885.1 uncultured Clostridia bacterium
AGAAGCCGCCATCGCACTGGCGGCATTTCCCGTGTCGGGCACGCCATGAATCTTTATGAAAAAAGAATAGACTTTCCCGATGCGATATGATAAGATGAAAGCAAACCAACAGAAAGGGGCGGCTCCTGATGCAGATCAAACGATTCTACCGTAATCCCGCCATCCAGCACGTGGGAACGCAGGCTCCCCGCGCCTATTTCATCCCCTTTGATAAATCGGGCCATTCCGAAAAGCAGCGGGAGGTCTCCCCCTTCTTCACCTCCCTGTGCGGCGAGTGGGACTTCCGCTTTTTCCGCAACGTGGAGGAGCTGGAACTGGAGGCCCCGGATTTCCCCGCCTCCGTTTCCTGCAGCGCTGCCATCCCGGTGCCCCTGTGCTGGCAGCTGTCCGGCATAAAAGGCGTGGACGTTCCCCAGTACATCAATCAGGATTACCCCTTCCCGGTGGACCCGCCGCACCTGCCGGATGAGATTCCCTGCGGCTTTTACCGCAAGACCGCCGAGCTGAAAAAGCGGCCCGGCAAGCGGTACTACCTCAACTTTGACGGGGTGGCATCCTGCTTTTACCTGTGGGTCAACGGGAAATTCATGGGCTATTCCGAGGTGAGCCACTGCAACAGTGAATTTGATATCACCGACGCCATGAAGGCCGGAAGAAACGTGTTCGAGGCGCTGGTGATCAAATACTGCACCGGCACCTACCTGGAGGATCAGGACTTTTTCCGTCTCTCCGGCATCTTCCGCCCCGTCTACCTGCTGGAGCGGGAGGAGGCGCACCTGCGGGATATCCAGATCAAGGGCGCGGTCAGCGGCGACCTGAAGAGCGCGGAGCTGCGGGTATCGCCCGTCTTTTCCGCCGACTGCGACATGAACTGGACGCTGCTCTCCCCCGACGGCAGGATCGTGGGCATCGGCCAGGACAAGGATGAATTCACCGTGCCGGTGAGGGATCCCGTTCTGTGGAACGCGGAGGAGCCGAGGCTGTACACCCTGCGGGTGAACGTGGGGGGCGAGCATATCGCCTTTCCCGTGGCGCTGCGGCGGCTGGAAATTCAAAACGGCTGCCTGCTGCTGAACCGGAAAAAGATCAAGCTGAAGGGGATCAACCGCCACGATAGCGCCCCCGAGACGGGCTACTACGTGGATTACGCCAAAATGAAGGAGGAGCTGCGGCTGCTGAAACGCGGCAACGTGAATACCATCCGCACCTCCCACTACCCCAACGACCCGCGCTTTTTGGCTCTGTGCGACACCATGGGCTTTATGGTGATCGACGAGGCCGACCTGGAAAGCCACGGCATGGGCTACAACTTCGGCGACTGGGACTGGTCCTACTGGGCTTACCTCTGCGACGCGCCGGAGTGGAAGGAGGCCTGTCTTGACCGGGCCAGGCGCCTGTACGAGCGGGACAAGAACCACGGCTGCGTCGTCTTCTGGTCCCTGGGCAACGAATCCGGCTGCGGGGAAAACCACCGCCTGATGGCGAAATATATCCGGCAGCGGGACCGCGACGCGCTGATCCACTACGAAAACGCCCATCTGGAATACGCCGCGCGGGTGGGCCGGGATTTCAGCGACATTTCCGACGTGGAAAGCCGCATGTACGCCTCCACGGAATACCTGAAGGCCTATCTGGAGGACCCCGCCCACAAAAAGCCCTTTTTCTACTGCGAATACGTCTCCTCCCAGTCCACGGGGGATATCCCCCTGCACTGGGACGGGCTGGAACAATATGACAACTACTGCGGCGGCTGTGTGTGGGAGTTTGCCGACCACGCCGTGACTATCGGCACGAAAGATAAGCCGAAGTACCGCTACGGCGGGGATTTCGGCGACTGGCCCAACGATCACATCAGCTGCCTGGACGGGCTGGTCTACCCGGACCGCCGCCCCCGCCCCGGTTTCTGGGATATGAAGGACGCCTACAAGCCCTTTGCCGTCAGCTATGAGGCGGGTGCCATCACCGTCAGAAATAAACGGTATTTTACCTCGCTGGCGGATACGGACCTATACTGGACCGTGGAAGAGGAAGGACGGGAAGTAAATAGCGGCAGGATCTCCTCCCCCGCTATTCCCCCGCAGCGGGAAAAGACCTTCCGCCTGTTCGACGATTACGAGCCCCTGTGCCTGACGACGGTAAACGTTTATCTGCGGTACAGGGAGCCCACAGATTTTGCCGGAAAGGGCGATGAGCTGGGGCACGCGCAGTTTGTGCTGAAAAACGAACCCATCACCTTCGACGCTCCCGGCGGCGCGCCACTGGAGACGCAGGAAACGCGGACGCAGATCGTCATCCGCTGCGGCAAAACCGTCTGCGTGTTCGATAAGCTCTCCGGCAGGCTGGCGTCGGTCAGCCGCGGCCGGGAGCTGACGGCGGCGCCGCTGTCGTTTTCCCTTTCCCGCGCGCACTGGAACTACGGTGGCACCACCGGGGAATGGGAACGCGCCCGCTTCCGCCACACCACCCAGAAGACCTATTCCGTGGAGGTGACCAGGCGCACGGAAGATACCGTTGAGATCCGCACGGACGTGTCCTTCGGGGCGGCGGCCATGCCGCCCGCCGTAAAGGCGGAAATACGATACGCCTTCCGCAGCGACGGCAAAATCAACATTACTGTCAACGCCCGCGTCAACGAGGGGGCGCCGCAGCTGCCGCGCTTCGGCCTTCAGGTGACCATGCCAAAGGATTTCCGCCTATTGCAGTACGTGGGCTACGGCCCGGAGGAGGCCTATGCGGACCGGTTCCGCAGCCAGCGGCTTTCCGCCTATCAGACCACTGTGCGCGACAATTTTGAGCACTACCTCTACCCCACCGAGTGCTCCGCCCATTTCGGCACCAAGGCGGCGGCGGTGGCGGACGAGGCCGGTCACGGTTTTATCTTCGCGGATACCTCCGGCCGGGGGTTCGTGTTCAACGCCAAGCCCTATTCCGATGAGCAGCTGGCGGAAACCGCCCACGACGACGAGCTGACAGAGCTGGATTCCACCGTTGTCAGCCTTGACTACAAGATTCTGGCGGACAACCTTGGCTTTGCGGAGCAGGAGCCGTGGCGCGCCTTTTCGGAAAAGGAGTTTTCCTTCTCTTATGACATCATTCCGGTGTAAGGAGGATATTTATGGATAAGCTGAAGCATTGGCTGCGCAAGCCATGGGCAGGCACCGCGGCTGCGCTGTGCGTCGCCGTGCTGCTGTATGAGATCCTGGAGCATTTTTCCTCCGTCAAAGGCGGCGTCAACGCCGTGCTGACGTTCCTATCCCCTGTTTTCACGGGCGTGGTGGTGGCCTATCTCTTTGACCCTGTCTCGGAGTTTTTTAAGCGGACGCTGCTCAAAAAGGTCAAAAAAGAGAGCGCGCGCCATATCTGGGGCGTGATCCTCACCATCATCTGCGTGGTGCTGGTGCTGGCGCTGCTGCTGGTCTCGCTGATCCCCTCCATCGCCAAAAGCGTTTCCAAGCTGATCGGCAACTGGGACAGCTACACCGCCAAGCTGAAGGACCTGCTGGGCTGGGCGGACGACTTCGCCAAAAAACACAACATCAACGTGGATCTCTCCAACGTCCACAACCTGATCGACAACGCGTTGAACAGGCTGTACACCGTGGTGAAGGACAACCTGAAAAACATCCTGGGCACCCTGGGCAGCATCGGTTCCGACATCTCCAATTTCGCGGTGGGCGTGGTCTTCGGCTTCTGCTTCCTGGCCGCCAAAAAGACGCTGCTGACCATTCTCTCGCTGCTGCGCCGCGCGGTTTTCAAAACCGAGCGGATCGAAAAGAATAACCTGCTGCTAGAGCGCTGCCACCGGGTGTTCATCCGCTACGTGGGCGCCACCCTGCTGGACGCGCTGATCGTGGGGATCACAACGCTGATCTTTACCCTGGCAGCGGGCATGCCTTACGCGCCCCTGATCGCGGTGATGGTGGCCATCACCAACATCATCCCCACCTTCGGCCCCATGATCGGCGCGGCCATCGGCATCTTTTTCCTGATACTGGAAAGCCCCGTCAAGGCGCTGATCTTCTTCATCTTCATCTGCGTGCTGCAAAGCATTGACGGCATGATTATCAAAACCAAGCTGTTCAAGGGGTCGCTGGGCATCCCCGGCGTGTGGACCATGGTGCTGATCATCCTGGGAGGCAAGATCGCCGGCATGGCAGGCATCATCCTGGCCATCCCCGCGGCGGCCATCTTCGCCATCCTGTACCGGGAGACCATTGAGCCCCGTCTGGAAAAGCGGAAAGAAAAAATCAACGCGCCGGAAACCTTACCCGACGCGGACCGGAAAGAAGGATAAAAATGAACGAACAGAACATCAAAGAACAGGCGGAAAAGATCGTGGAAGGGATCAAAAGCTATCTGACCGATAAAACCTCCTCCCACGTCATCCTGAAGCGCAAGGGAAAAACGCTGCTGAGCGTTTCCGTCGGCGCAGGGCTGATCGGCGCGGCCATCGGGCTGAAAGCAGCTCCCCTTGCGGTGCTGACAGCGGCGCTGATCTCCTTTGGCACTGACTGTGAGATCGAGCTTGAAAAGACCGACGGCACCATCGTCAGCCTGAACGAGACGAAGCTCGGCGCAAAGCTGGAGGGGCTGAAGGACACCGCCAAAGGCAAGGCGAAGGATCTGTTCGGCGACGGCTTTGAGGTCTCCGTTACCGTGGACGCCAACGCGGACGATACGGACGGCGAACCCCAGGAACGCAAGACCGAAACCGACGCCGCCCCCGCGGAGGACGCGGAGGAATAAGGGCGTTTGCCGCGCTGTTGTCGCGACAGGTTTAAGGTGTAAGGTTCAAGGTTTAAGAACATCGCAATCAACGTTGTTTTCCTATTGAAATGGACTTTTTTTCTTACACCTTGCACCTTTAACCTTACACCTGCGACGCGTTGCGTCGCCCCGCAAAATCCCAATCGCCAGGGCAGCAAAAAACCGGCGCCGATCGTCTGATCGGCGCCGGATGTCGGTATCACGTTAATTGGATTACGCTTCCCAGGGGAACTTGTAGTCCAGCTTCAGCTCGTCGCGGACCGCGTTGAACTCCGCCTGCACGGATTCGTTGATCGGCACGCCGTCCACACGGTTCAGGCGCACGATGTGCTCCTTCTCACCGGCGGTGTAGATGCGCTCCTGGCCGGGGGCCTTTTTGGAGGCGCGCACCGCGCGGAGGATCTCGCCGGACTTCTGGCGGCAGAGGGCCTCGCCCAGGAAGTGATCGGTATCGATGGCGATGAAGAAGTGGCCCAGATGATAGGGTCTGATGTTGCCGTTCTCGTCCTTGCCGTCCAGGTCCTTGCCGTAGTCGCCGTCCTGCAGCACAGCGGAAAGCAGCTCCACCACCATGGCGTAGCCGTAGCCCTTGTAGCCGCCCAGATCCTCGCCGATGCCACCCAGAGTGGTCAGGGCCGCCGTGCCGTTGCGGATCTTCTTCAGCGCGATGCCGGCGTCGCCGGAAACGGGCTGACCGTCGATATCGATGATGGTGCCGGGATGCACGTCCTCGCCGATTCTGGCGTAGTACTCGATCTTGCCGTTCTGGGTGATGGAAGTGGCGCAGTCGATCAGGAAATCAAAATCCTCGTCTGTGGGGATGCCGATGGTCAGCGGGTTGGTGCCGAACATGCCTTCCACACCGAAGGTGGGAGCGACGGAAGGACGGGCGTTGGTGCCGGTGATGCCGATGCAGCCCTGCTGGCAGGCCATCCAGGGGTAGTAACCCGCGATGCCGTAGTGGCAGGAATTGCGCACGACCACCATGCCCATGCCGTATTCCTTTGCCTTCTTGATGGCCAGCTGCATGCTCC
>CAMJYF010000142.1 GCA_946409885.1 uncultured Clostridia bacterium
CCGGATCGCCAACGCGTAGGCCCTTGCCCAACGAACGCTGACGGACTGGCGGGTGCTGGATCAGCTTTTCCTCCGGTCCGTGCGGAACAAAACGATCTCCCTTCTGCTCCTCGGCATGGGCAGCCTCGGCGTGGAATTCCTGAAAAACGCGCTGTGGCTGTATCAGGTGGCGGGCTACCGGCTGGAAATCAATATCGTGGACGCCTCCGTCGCCTCCAACGGCGCCCCCAAAAGCATCCGCAAAAAACTGGCGCACCTGTGGCCCGGCCTTATCGACGATCCCGAAAAGGAATCCTTTGTCAAAGAGGAGGACGGCTTTGCGCATTACGATATCCGCTTTTTTGAAAACGTGGATTGCTTTACCTCCGATTTCGACCGGCTGTTCCGGGAACCGGAATCCGCGGAGCGGCTGCGGCGCACCCAGCTGGCCGTTGTCACGCTGGGGGACGACGATAAGAACATCGAGGCGGCCATCTCCCTCCGCGCGCTTTTCGACCGCCTGAACGGGATCACCAACCAGACGGTGAAGGACCGGCGGGCGGGCCGGCGCAGCCCCGCGGAGCAGCCGATGATCTGCTCCGTCGTCTACGATCAGCAAAAGGCCGAAAACCTGCACTGCAATACAGGGGGCGGCGGCCTGGTGAATTACCGCAGGGACTCCCTGGACATCAATTTCATCGGCAGCCTGCAGTCTCAGTTCACCTACGATGAGATCAGCAGACAGAACGGGGTGGAGCTGGAGGCGCTTCGGTACCATCTGGACTGGCTGCGCAAGGACGCGGAAAAGAGCGGAACGCTGAACCGGCAGCAGAGCCAGAAGCTGGCGGAGGATACGCTGAATACCACAAAGGCCTATATGGATTTTGAATACTACCGCAAATCCTCCGTCGCCAGCGCGCTGCACGTTTCCATGCTGCATTACGTGGCGGACCGGCTGGCGAATACGCCGGAGCCCGACGCGGTGGCCGTGCGCTCCCTCCTGTCGGACCGGGCGGAGGAATCCGAGCATATGCGGTGGGACGTCTACATGCTGACGCAGGGGTATCAATACGGGCAGACGCGGGCAGACCGGGCCAAGCTCCATCCGGACCTGCGTTCCCGGGACGAGATCGACCCGCTGGAATGGAGCAAGGACCGGAGAGGACAGCAATAGCTTTGTCCCCTGAGATCTTGATGCGATGAGAACTTACATAAGATGAAAACTTACATAAACTGAATTTAAAAAGGAGAAGAAGTATGGCACAGGATATTTTTATTTCTTATAAGAATGATGGTGTGGGGCAGAATCTGGCGGCAAGATTGGCCGAAGATCTGGAGGAAAGAAACTTCAGTGTTTACTGCAATCTGAAAGTCAAGCACACCGGTTCCTTTCCCGATCGGCTGAGGGAAGCGATACGCGGCTGCAAGGATTTTATCCTGTTGTTGTCGCAGGATTGTATGGATCAGCTCATCCGTCATAATAAAGTGGATTGGGTCAGGGAAGAGATCCTGACCGCCAGAGAATCCGGGAAGCATATCATCCCCATCCTTTGGGAGGGAGTAAAAATGCCGAAGGATAAAAACAAAATGCCTCCGGAGCTTTCGTTTCTGCCGGATCTTGACGCGATCGTAATGTCTGAGTTGTATAAATCGTCGCCTTTCGAGGATCTGATTTCGATTTTTGATTCCAAACCCGAAAAAGATGAGATCTATCGGGATTATTTCAACAGCGGCAAGTACCGGTTGGATGAGGAATTCCGCAGAATAAAAGCGTCCGCGGAGGGCGGTTCCGCCAGGGATATGTATGAATTGGCGCTGAACTACTATTACGGTATCTATAACGACGAGGGGACCTCAGCGAGGGATTACGGAAAGGCATATGAGCTGCTGTCCGCGCTTTCCGCGCAGCACAACGAATACAGCGGCTATGCAGATTCCCTTCTGGGGGAAATGTATTACGCCGGTGTGATTCCGCAGCAAAGCCAATCCTTTGAAACTGCCATCGAGTACCATAAAAAGGCCGCTTCTGTCAGCGGTTTTTCCGCCCGGGAATATGCCTATCTGAAGTCAAAGGGGTTGGACGGCAGCTTTGATTTTGATGAGATCGAAAAGGATTATATGGAGGCGGTAAAGACAGGGGACCGGGTGGCGATTCTGGGGCTGGCCCAGTTCTACAAAACGTACGGAAGGTACCAGGACGCGGCCAGACTGTATCGCAACACCTATAAAGTGGTGCCGGAATCCGAGCTGGAGCTGGGCAGGCTGTATGTAAAGGGCGTGCTGAACGATCCTCCCATGCCCGATTATCACCGGGCAGCCGCCCATTTCCATCATGTGATCTCCACGGGCAAGTGCAGCGCAAAGGCTTATTATGAACTGGGATGCCTCTATCTGATGCCCTTCGGCGATTTTACCAAGGACGACGCGCTGGCGCAGGAGCTGTTCCTGAAGGCAGCCTCTCTGGGAAGCATTCAGGCGGCCTATAAGCTGGGCTGGATGTTCGAATACGGGATCGTCGAGAAAAACCTTATCCGGTCCATTCAGTATTATACGCAGGCGTCGGACGGCGGCATGCCGCTGGCGGCGTACCATCTGGCTATGCTGTATCAGCAACCGGAGGTGTGCAATTACCACAAAGCGTTTTTGTATGCCAAAACCGCCGCGGACCGTGGTTCGCCCGAGGGCGAATATATTCTGGGTAATCTGTTTTTGTTCGGACGGGGCTGTATCGCGGATCCCGACGAGGCCGTCAGATATTTCCATCAGGCTTACGGGCACGGCGTCTATCCGGCAAAAATCATGCTGGAAAGGCTCAACGCCGAATAAAAACGGCGTTTCTCCGCAGGGCGGCCGGGCGTTTACCGGCCAACGCCCGCAAAACAGCGTCACCCTTTTTGCGCCGCCGCATAGTATGGTAGCGAAAGGTGCGAAAGGAGGTTGACACCATGTGCCTTGGCAACAATAACTACTGGATCCTGTTCATCATCCTGATCCTTGTCCTGACCGATAACGGTTTCGGCAACAACTGCGGCTGCAACAATAATTGCGGCTGCAACAACAACTGCGGTTGCAACAACGACTGTGGCTGCGGCTGCTGACGCCGGATCAACACCCACCAACAAAGCCGGGGCTGTCGCGCAAGCGGCAGCCCCGGCGATTCCATTTTACGTCTGGTTCATCACAGATCTGCAGAATCTGCCCTCGGCAGATTGGGGATCGATGTACCCCTGTAGGGGCGGGCAATGACCGCCCGCGCAGCCTGCCCTTTTCAGATCACTTTATGAAGCCGGACAATTCCATTGTAAATGAAATTGTATTTCATTTGTTTCAATATGCTTTTACCGGAAATCAGGTTGCGGGCGGTCAGTGCCCGCTTGCCGTCCCCCACAATAACCGTGATGATCCTTATCTTTTTATCTCTCCGCCCTCCGCACTCCGCTCTCATTCAAACGGTTCCAGCCAGAACCGGAATCCCGGTTCGTCGTCCGTCAAATCGTCCATCAGGCGGCAAAAGCCCTTCCAGCGGCGGCCCAGGTGTTCCTGCAGCAGGTCGGCGTGGACGATGATCACGCCCACGGGTTCCGCCTGTTCCGTCAGGCAGTCGCGCAGCGCGTCCAGATTGCGGCCGTAGTAATCCGGGAAATCCAGCGCGTCGGCAAAGGCGCGGTGAAGGTCGGTGTGGGACAGGATCTTCGCCCCGTCCAGAAACACATAGTTCATCCCGTCATTCCTCCCCGTACAGCAGCGTGAAATGCTCGTAGTGGTCGTCCGTGTAGTAGATCAGCCCGTCGTTGGAAAAGACGATCCGCTTCGCGCCGCGCTTTTTCGCGCCCTTGGTGTCGATGTCGCACTCGGTGTAGTACCGTCCCTTTGCCTCCGGCAGCAGCCCTTCGTAATTGCCGAAGCGGTCGCCGCCGATGGCCTTGCCCGGGGCGTATTTTTCCAGGCTGCCGCTGCTCCACCCCAGCTTTTTGGCCTCTTTTTTGGTGATGAAGTTGCCGGGCAGGCGGCCGTAGGTGTGGATATACAACGCCACGTCCTCTTTGGAATAGTACCAGCCGTCCTCGTCGATGGCGGGCTGCGACTGCGTTGCCGTCTCTGCATCGGTCGGGGCTTCCGTTGTTTCCGCCGGTTCCTCCGCCGTTTCCTCCGGCGGGGAATTGGCGTGAACGTCCGTCGGCGTTTCGTCCGTCGGTTCGTCTTCGTCGATGATAACGAGATCAATCCCGTTATCCCCATCGTCGGTGATCTCCTGATATCCCGTCGGCGGCGCGCAGGCCGTCAGCAGCAGTGAAAATGCCAGCAACAGCGCAATCAGCGCCGGTATGATTCGTTTCATATGAATCGCCTCCGAGAAAACGCCGTTTTACACGATTGGAATCTTGATGATGTACTTCTCATGATTGAATTCTCCGATGATCTCACCGCCGTTTTTCAGCATGATTTTTACTGTCGGCGCATTGCTTTTCAGCGGGAACAGTCTGATTTCTTTGTATCCGGCCTCTTTGCATTTTTTCAGTAACTCTTTAAATAAAACACTTCCGTATCCTTTGCCTCTATATGGCTTGGCGATACCGTAGCCCAGATTTCCCGCGCCGATCACGTTTTCCAGATATTCGGAAGAGGAATGTCTGACCCGACCGTATCCCACCGGGATCTCATTGATGTACAGAAAATATGTAGTGGCAGGTATCCACCCTTCCGGTAAATTGATTCCCCTGGAATAATCGTCTTCTTTTTTCAACCATTCCTTGTATTCTTCATAGGACAATTGATACGCAGGATTGGAAAAGCCGTTTTCTCCGTCTGATATCCTCTGCAGCATATCATATTCCGGCTTTCCCATGTCCAATGATAATTGTTTTAATGTTATGTCCCTATTCATTCGGCGGTTGAAAAAGGTTATACCGTAACGCGGCGCCTCAGTGCCGCTTGTGACAAACGTAATTTTTAATGGATGATAGAATTATCGGTCGTTTCTCTTACACGATAAGCATCATTTGACCAGACCATTCTAAGAAATTGTTTGTGCCTATAGCGGCACTGAGGTGCCGCGCTACCGACTGATCCATGAGATCGCCCGGAGGGCGACTTCCGACTTCCGACTCACAACTTCCGACTGCAATGCCGCTTCGCGTCATTTCTTCAGCGTCCCGAACAGCCCTCTCACCAGCTGCCGTCCCACCTCGCGGCCGATGGCGTTGACGGTGGCGTTGGCGGTTTTGCCCAGCACGGAGCTGCTTCTCTTTTTGGCGCTGGCCTTCTTTTTCTGCTCCTTTTCGCGCTCCTTGGCCTTGCGTTCGGCCTCCTTGCGCTTTTCCTCGGCCAGACGGGCCTTTTCCTCCGCCAGCCGTGCTTTTTCCTCTTCCTTTGCCTTGCGGGCCTCTTCTTTCTCTCTCTCGGCTTCCTCTGCCAGCCGTTCGGCCTCCTCCATCTCCGCGGTCAATATCTCATAGGCGGATTCCCGGTCCACGGCCTCGTCGTATTTCTCCCGCAGGGGGGAGTTGGCCAGTACGGTGCCGATCACGGCGGGCTCCACCGCGTTCATGCTGCTGCGCGGGGGCAGGATGTTGGCCCGCTGTACCACGGTGGGCACGCCTTTGGGGTCCAGCACGCTCACCAGCGCCTCGCCGGTGGCCAGCTCCTGTAAAACGGTCTCCGTGTCAAAGGCCTCGTTCACCCGGAAGGACCTGGCGGCGGCGCGGATGGCCTTCTGCTCGTTGGGGGTGTAGGCCCGCAGGGCATGCTGCACCCGGTTGCCGATCTGCGCCAGCACCGTCTCCGGGATAT
>CAMJYF010000143.1 GCA_946409885.1 uncultured Clostridia bacterium
CCTCCACCAGCTTCACCTCCACCTCAAACTCCTTATAGGTGTAATCCCGGTTGATGCGGATCAGGGAAAGGCGGATCGTATCGCCCACATCGGATTTCTCGATCAGCTCCGGCAGGTAGGAGGCGTCTTCCAGATCCTTGCCGTTGACCGCCACGATCATATCGCCCTCCTGGGCGTCCGTACCGGCCAGGCTGCTGTCCTTGGCGATGGAGTAGATCACGATGGAGCCCTTGGGCAGTTCCTTCAGGGCGATGAACATGCCGTAGGAGTTATAGTTCTGCGCGGCCACATAGGTGATGCCCAGCTTGGGCCGGTTGGCCACATAGCCGTTGACGATGATATTGTTGACGATATCCACAAACACGGAGGACGGCACCGAAAAGCCCATGCCCTCATACTCGTCGTCTACGATCTTCATGGAATTGATGCCGATGACCTGCCCGACCAGCGCGCCGCCGGAGTTGCCGGGGTTGATGGCCGCCGTATGCTGGATGCACTCCATGGTGTAGCCGGAGGAAGAGGAGTTGACGGGGCGGTCCAGCGCGGAGATCATGCCGCCGGTAAAGGAATTGGCAAATTCCACGCCGCCGGGGTTGCCGATGGCGTAGACGCTGTCGCCCACCGCCAGTTTGGAGGAATCGCCGATCTCCGCCAGCTTCAGCCCCCGCTCCTCAATGCGCAGCACGCCGATATCCGTTCTGGTATCAAAGCCGACGATCTCCGCCTTGTACTGCTCTTCGTTGTGCAGCTGCACCATCACCGTTCCGTTGGAACCGGCAATGACGTGGGCGCAGGTGACAATATAGGTATACTTGCCGTCGTTGTCCTCTTTAAACAGCACGCCGGTGCCCTCGGAGGCCAGCGAATCGGACTGGCTGTAGACCAGAATGCCCACGGAGGATTCCAGCACCTTCTGATAGATCTCCTTCGGGGTCAGTTCATCCTTGGCGCCCTTTTTGCCGACGGCCTCGGGGCTTTCCTCGGTGACGAGCTCACCCACGTTGCTGTTCTTCGTTTGCTGCTCCTCGGAGGAGGCGCTGTCGGAAGACCCCGCGACCTTGGCGCCGCCGTTCTTGCCGAAGGCGATCACAAAAACCAGCGCGCCGATCAGCACCAGGCAAAGCGCGCCGGTAATGATGCCGAAGATCTTGCCGCCGTTGCTTTTTTTCTTTCCGCCGTTATCCTGCGGATAGGCGTAGCCGTTCCGGTCGTTGCGATAGGGGTAGGGATTTCCCCCGTAGGGGTAGCCGCCGCCGGAGGAAGCGGAATACGGCGCGCCGCCCGTCCGGCCCGCGTCGCCGCCGGGATTCGTTCCGCCGGTATACTGCCCGGAGGATTCGGGAGAAGGAGACCGGTAGCCGTAACCGGTATTTCCCTGGGGGGCGTCCCCCGCGGGACGATCTTCCGCCGGCCTGCTGTAGCTGTATGTTCCGTTCGGATGAAAGCTGCAGCCGCCGGAGGACGCGCCGGAAAGGTCATCTGTCCGTTCGGGCGCGGCATGGGAGACGCCGCTCTCCCCGTCCGGCTTTTCTTCACCGGAAGCTTCATTCCGGAAACGATTGTCAAACTCGTCCATCAAATATCAATCCTTTCACACATATCTTGGTATACTCTAATTCCGGAAGTTTAAAATAGATTTAAAAAGGAAGGAAATGTCAGTCCTGCGCCTTCTGCGGCTGCGCGGGAAGCTCCACGACAAACTCAGTATACGCGTTCTCCTCGCTGTTTATACAGATAGAGCCGCCGTGCAGATCCACAATGCTTTTGGCGATGCGCAGCCCCACCCCAAAGCTCTTGGAATCCAGCCCGCGGGACTTGTCCACCTTGTAAAAGCGCTCAAAGATCAGGCCGCGCTCCGCCTCCGGGATCCCCTTGCCGGTGTTGCGGACGGTGACCGCCACGGATTTTTTGGCGGCCGCCAAACCGATAGCGATCTCCCCGTCCTCCGGGGTGAATTTCACGGCGTTGTCGATGATATTGTAAAACACCTGATAGATCAGCGACTCGTCCGCCCGGACCACGGTCTTCTCCATCGCGTCCAGCCCCTTTACCGTAATGCGCTTCCGGGTGGCCTCGTCCTCAAACAGAAAGATGATGCGGAACAGCATGGCGGAAAGCTCCACGTCGGTATAATCCAGCGTCAATTTCCCCGCCTCCATCTTGGACATGTTCAGCATATCCACCACCAGCCGCGACAGGCGTTTGGTCTCCTCCGATACGATCCGCAGGTATTTTTCCCGCTCCTCCGGGGCGATGGTCCCGTCCAGAACACCGTCGATAAAACCGCTGATGGTCGTCATGGGGGTTTTCAGCTCATGGGAAACGTTGGAGACGAAATTGCTGCGGGATTCCTCCGTCACGGCAAGGCTTTCCGCCATGCTGTTGACGGAATCGGCCAGGTCGCCGATCTCCCGGTAGGTATCCTTCGCGTTGATGCGGAAAGAAAAATTTCCCTGGGCGTACTGATGGGTGGCCTCGCTGATCTTTTTCAGCGGCTGCACGATCCGGTACGAGACGTTATAGGCCGCCGCCAGCGAAAGCAGCACGGCCACGGAGCTGGAGAACAGCAGCATGCCGATATAGCGGGAGCTGAGGGCCCGGTAGGCGATGGTGCGCTGTTTCATCAATACAATATAATAACGAGCAAAGCCGCCTGGCCGGATGGCGCAGGAAGCCACGATATACCGCTCCTCGCCAAACCCCGGTACCACCCCCTCGCGGCAGATGGTATCCTCCTCCGCGCCGTCCTCCCGCAGATATTCCGCGGGGATAACGCCCCCGCGATGCCGCGGGCAGGAGGCTTCCGAAAACGGCCAATCCGTTTCCGGTCCCTTCCCGTCGCTGCAAAGCAGCACCCTGCCGTTTTCATCGGTCAGGAAAATATCGCAGCCGGAACAGGCGGAAACCGTCTGCAGCAGATACACGGAGGCCAGCGCGGTATCCCGCGTGGCAAACAGGTCGTCGGAAAGGGAATCCTCCATCATCATCACAAGCCGGTCCGACAGGCTTTCCGCGTCGCCGGTCAGATCGTCCCGCATGCTCTCCTTCCAGTAGGACCCGCTGAGCATCAGCAGGAACAGGCCGGAAATGATCAGGCTGAAAAATACGATCACCACGATCAGCGCAAAGGAACGGCCGAACATGGTGCCCACGTATTTATTCCGGAATTGTGACATCTTTTTGTTTTTCATCGGCAACACCTCCGGGGGAAGGAACGGCCCGCCCCGAAAAAAGGAAGAAGGGAGCGTAGCGCTCCCCTGCCCGGCAGCCGCCAAAGCGGCGTTCAGTGTGTTTCAAATTTATAACCGACGCTCCAGACGGTCTTCAGCTCCCACTTGTCGGAAACGCCCTCCAGCTTTTCCCGCAGCCGTTTGATATGCACGTCAACCGTGCGGGAATCGCCGTAATAGTCAAACCCCCACACCTCGTCCAGCAGCTGATCCCGCGTAAAAACACGGTTGGGGTTGCTGGCCAGATGAAACAGCAGCTCCAGCTCTTTGGGGGGCGCGTCCACATGGACGCCCTTTACCTTCATCTCATAGTTGGAGATGTTCACGGAAAGGTTCTCGTAATTGACCTCCTTGGGGGATTCCGTCGCGGGAACCGCCGTGCGGCGCAGCACCGCCTTGATGCGCGCCACCACTTCCTTCGCCTCAAAGGGCTTGACGATATAGTCGTCCGCCCCCAGCTCCAGGCCGAGAATCTTGTCAAAGGTCTCCCCTTTGGCGGAAAGCATGATGATGGGCACGTTGCTGCTCTGGCGGATCTTGCGGCAGACCTGCCATCCGTCAAGCTTTGGCAGCATCACGTCCAGCAGTACCAGCGCGGGCTTTGCGGAGGCCACGCTGTCCACGGCGGCCAGGCCGTCGTTCACGATCAACGGGGCGTATCCCTCCTTGGAAAGATACAGGCGCAGCAATTCGCAGATGTTTTCGTCGTCGTCTACGATCAGTATTTTTTCGTTCATTGTCAATTTCCTTATCCGAATGTAACGTATCGGGACAGATCGAACCCGCCGGCCGTCTCCTCCGGCAGAGCCGTTCCGTCGATCCCGCGGATGGCTACGTCGGAAAGAGTGCCGATCTCATCCAGCACGGACCGGTACTCATCATCCGTCAGCACGGGCACCCCCTCCGCCGCCTGACCGGCGGTCAGATCCTCCGCGAACAGAGTTTCCGCGTCAAACGACGGGGAAATGTAGGTCAGCACCCGCTGTGTGACCGGGGCGAAAGAGTACAGCGCGCTGCCGTAATAGGCAAGGATGGAGGGATCCAGCCCGAAGGTGGACATGACCTGCGCCACAATGGATTCCGATGAGATAAACGGATTGGTGGAGGGCGACAGGCCGCCGTTCTCCGTCGGCCGGGAGGGTTCCGTCGGTTTTTCCAGCTTGCCCTGATGCAGGTCGATATAATACACAAAGCGGGAGGTCTTTTTCGCGGAAGACGCCGTCACGCCGACTGCCAGCGTCTGGGTGGGCTTTTCCGGGTCCACCGCCACTTCCGTATAATAGCCGTCCCGCACGGCAAAGCCGTTCACGTCTATGGTAACGACATAATCACTGTTATGGGAGACGGCGGAGGTGGGATACAGCCAGATGCTGGAACGCTTATACGCCAGCGTAAGCTCATACTGGCTGATATCCGCGTAGAACTCGTCTTCCTCCAGCTTGAAATAATCGGTATTTTCCGCCACAAGGTCAAAGGCCTCTTCGTAGGTGCTGTTGTCCTCGCGGATGGAAACGCCGCCCTGCCGGCCCAGCAGCTGCAGCATATAAAAGGCGACGTTATCCTCGCCGATGGCTCTGGCCAGCCGGTCGCCGTCCACGCTGACGTCGAATTTCCTGCCCAGCATGGCGGCCATATATTTGAATTTCAGTTCGTCAAAAGAAAGGTCGCTGTCGGCGGAAATGCCCATCTGTTCAATGGTCATCACGGCAACCAGCCGGAAAATATCGTCAACGGGGGTCTCCGTGGTCACGTCGTAGCCGCTGGTCCACAGCGCCAGCCTGGAAGCGGCCAGCAGATAGGCGTCCAGCGAAAGGACGCTATCCTCCGGCAGCCAGTCCCGCAGCGTATCCATGTTCATGCCGGTCAGAGAGGACAGATAAGTAACCGCCGCCTCTTCCAAAGGAACGCCGTCTACCCCGCCGGAAAACGCCCCGGTGATCATGGCGGTATACAGCGCCCGGGCCATGATGCGCTCATCGGAATCCGGTTCGTCGGGATACCGCACGCCCATGCTCTCCAGATAGACGCGGATGTCGTCGTCGCTGATCTCTCCGGACAGCACGCCGGAAGCCTGTGTGCCCAGCACGTCAAAGAAGTAAATATAGGCGGCCCGCTGGGAACCCTCGTTGAGATTGTAGAGGGTACAATAGCGGTCCACGTCTTTTTTAAAGCTCTCCGCCGTCTCCGTGTAGGGATACTCCGGCTTCGGGATCAGCTGGCAGCTCTGCGCCAGCCCGCCCACGGAGGACATATCCTCCTTAACGACGAGATCGGTGAGCCACGCGGGATCCGCGGATTCATATTCATACTGCGTTTCAAACGCGAAAAGGGCGGCGGACGCCCACAGGCACGGGCTGATGCATATGGCCAACGCGCACAGAACGGCAACGGCGGCCCTTCCCCATCTGCGATTCACTTCCGATACCTCCGCTTGCAGAAATAATTATTTATAATAATTTTATAATAGATTGCGGAAAATGTCAAGGGGATTCTTTTATATTATTCCGACAAACA
>CAMJYF010000144.1 GCA_946409885.1 uncultured Clostridia bacterium
TGAGAGGGTGTCTGAGTAATGATCTATGAGATAACCGGCGGTCGCCGGCTGCGGGGGGAATGCCGCGTACAGGGTTCCAAAAACAGCGCGCTGCCGATCCTGGCCTGTTCGCTGCTGTGCCGCGGGGAAACGGTGATCCGGAACTGTCCGGTCCTATCGGACGTGGAAGCCACCTTTGCCATTCTGCGGCATCTGGGGTGCCGCGTTTCCCGGGAAGGGCACACCGTCACGGTGGACAGCGCTTCCGTTACGGCGGACGACATCCCGGATACGCTGATGCGGGAGATGCGCTCCTCCGTCATATTCCTCGGCGCGATTCTGGCCCGCAACGGCAGGGCGTCGCTTTCCACCCCCGGCGGGTGTGAGATCGGCCTGCGCCCCATCGACCTGCATCTTGATGCCATGCGCCGTCTCGGCGCGCAGGTGCGGGAGGAGTTCGGCCGGATCGTCTGCGAAGCGCCGGGAGGCCTGCGGGGGGCAAAGATCCCGCTGTCCTTCCCCAGCGTGGGCGCAACGGAAAACATTATGATCGCCGCTTCGCTGGCCCAAGGGGAAACGACGGTCACCAATGCCGCGCGGGAACCGGAGATCAGCGATCTGGCCGACTTTCTGAACGGCTGCGGCGCGAAAATCGCCGGCGCGGGAGAGGGGACCGTGGTGATCGAAGGGGTGGAACGGTTGTCTCCCGCCGGTCACACCGTCATTCCGGACCGTATCGCGGCAGCCACCTATCTGGCGGCGGCCGCTGTTACCGGCGGAGAGATTACGCTGACAGGCATCATTCCGGCTCACCTGGGGCCGGAGATCGGCGTGTTTGAGGAGGCGGGCTGCCGCGTCGAGGCGGATTGCCGCCGGATCCGGATCAATGCGCCCTCGCGGCTGCGGCCTGTCAAAATGATCCGCACCATGCCGTATCCCGGCTTTCCGACGGATTTTCAGGCGCCGGCGGCCGCTATGCTGACCGGGGCCGCGGGCGTGAGCGTGATCATTGAAACCATTTTTGAAAACAGGTTCAAGTACGTCGGCGAGCTGACGCGTTTCGGCGCAAAGCTGCGCGTGGATGGCAGAATGGCCGTCATCGACGGTGTGGAACGGCTTTACGGCGCCAACGTCGTCTCCCCGGATCTCCGGGGCGGCGCGGCGCTGCTGGTGGCGGGGCTGGCCGCGGAAGGCGTTACCCGCGTATACGACAGCAGACACATAGAGAGAGGATATGAATCGCCCGAACGGGTGCTGAGCGGTTTATCCGCGGAGATCAGGAGAGTGGAAGAGGATGGAACAGAACGATAACAACAGGCGGAACGAGGGCGCCGCGCCGGACGTGGAAGCGGCGGACGCCGTCGCGGAGGAGAAGACCCGCGTCGCCCCCGAAACCGAAAAAGAGGATAACGCCCTGCCGGAGGAACAGTCCGGCGAGACGGCCCCTCGGGAGCCAGAGGACAACGCCCTGCCGGAAAAGCAGGAGGGCGGCTCCGTCCCCCCGGCAGACGCGGAGCCCGTTTCCGAAAAAAAGAAAACGGGCGGTACTCCCTCCGGAAAAAAGCCCGCCCCTCCTGTAAAGAAGAAAAAGCGTACGACCGGGACCGCCGGAACCGGCGGCGCTCCCGCGCGAAAAAAAAGACCGCCCGCGCAGGGGCAGCGGCAGCCCGGCAAAACCGGCGCGAAGCAGGGCGGCGCTTCCGGCCGTCAGAAAACCCCTGCCGGCAGCTACGCCAAAAGTCCCTCCGGCGCCAGTTCCCGCAGCGAAAAGGTGCGCCGCAGCGCGGCTGACAGGAAAAAGAAAAAACGCCGCAGGGACGCGTTTATCGTCTTTCTGATGGTTCTGATGATGGCGGCGATCCTGGTGGTGCTTTCCACCACCCTGTTCTTCAAAGCGGGGAAAATCGTCGTCAACAACCAGTCGGAACGGTATTCCGAGGAACAGATCGCGGCCGCCTCCGGTCTGAAGCCGGGGGACAACATGTTCACCGCCGATCTGAAAAAGGCGGAGGACGCCGTGGAGCGGGAGCTGCCCTATATCCGGATCGCCACGGTGCGCAGAAAATGGCCGGAGACCTTCTTTATTGACGCGGAGTACGCCGAGATGATCCTGGCGGTGCGCAAGGGCAACGCTTTCGTCTATATCGACGTGGACGGCAAAGTGCTGGAAACCGACGTCAGCGTGCCGGACGACGACTGCGCCGTCGTGACGGGCGTCTACGCAGAGGAGGCCGTGCCGGGCGAGCAGATCAGGCTGATTGACGGCCAGTCGCCGGATACCCTTGTGGGGATCGCGCGGGGCCTGTACGAGGGCGGCATCCGTAACGTCACGGGCATCAATATTGAAAACCCTACCGACGTACTGGTGGAGCTGGATCACCGCATCGAGGTGAAATTCGGCGCGGTCAGCAGCTTTGCGGACCGGATCGAATTCGGAAGGATCGTGATCGAAAAGAACCTGAAGGAGGGCTCCGACCGGAAGCTCATCATCGACCTGACCACCGAGGCTAAGGCCTTTGTGCGGGTAAAGCAGGATCCGTCAAAGCCGCCCGCCACCGCCACCGACGCGGAGACCGTCACTCCTACCGACGCGGAGGAGGATTACGACGAGGAGGACTACGATTACGATGAGGAAGAGGCCGACGAGGACTACGATGAGGACTATGACGGAGATTACGACGGGGATTATTACGAGGAAGAATACGACGAAGATGATTATGAGGACTACGGGGAATACGACTATGAGGACGAGGATTACGTGGGCTGAGGCGGCTTCCCGATAAAAAAATGCAAGAATTATTTGGAATGAGCATATTTGTTCTTGAAATTCTTCGCCGGATATGATATGATAAAACAAATTATAGTCAGAACGATCCAGAAGGAATAATTTGAGTTCGGAGGATGTTACAATGGGATTTGAAATGTCAACGGAATATGATCTTGTTACACAGATAAAAGTGGTCGGCGTCGGCGGAGGCGGCGGCAACGCCGTGAACCGTATGGTGGAATCCGGCGTGCAGGGCGTGGAATTCATCGCCGTCAATACCGATAAGCAGGTGCTGCTGGGCTCCAAGGCCACCACCAAAATCCAGATCGGCGAAAAGGCCACGGGCGGCCAGGGCGCCGGTTCCAAACCCGACATCGGCAAAAAGGCGGCCGAGGAGAGCATGGAGACCCTCAACGAGTCGCTGGCCGGTACGGACATGGTCTTTATCACGGCCGGTATGGGCGGCGGCACCGGAACAGGCGCGGCGCCTGTTATTGCCCAGCTGGCCAAGGACAAGGGAATTTTAACGGTGGGTATCGTCACCAAGCCCTTCGACTTTGAAGGCCGCCGCCGCATGCAGCAGGCGGAAGCCGGTATCGCGGAGCTGGCGCAGCACGTGGACAGCCTGATCGTCATTCCCAACGAGCGGCTGAAATACGTCTCCGATCAGAAGATCACCTTCCTCAACGCGTTCAGCATCGCCGACGACGTGCTCCGTCAGGGCGTCAAATCCATCGCGGAGCTGATCAAAGTGCCGGGCATCATCAATCTGGATTTCGCGGACGTGACCTCCGTGATGAAGGACGCCGGTCACGCGCACATGGGCGTGGGACGCGCCAGCGGCAAGGACAAGGCCGAGGCCGCCGCCAACGCCGCCATCTCCAGCCCGCTGCTGGAGACCACCATCCAGGGCGCTAAGGGCGTGATCATCCTGATCTCCGCCTCCGCCGATATCACGCTGGACGACGTGGACGTGGCCGCCACCATTGTGAAGGACGCCGCCGATATCGACGCCAACATCATCTTCGGCGTGTCCACGGATCCGTCGCTGGACGACGAGATGGTGGTCACCGTGATCGCCACCGGCTTCGGCACCGAAAGCAAGCCCGCCGTGCCGCATACCCCCGCGGAGAAGAAGGAGACCGCCGAACCCGCCGGTTCCACGGCCATCCCCTTTACGGCCCCCGCCGAGCTGGACCCCACCGCGCAGCCCGCTACCGGCGTTGACGACGAAAGCATCATCGATATCTTCAATATTTTCAAGAATAAGTAAAAAGTACAGTAATCGCTATGGCAGACAATAATAAAAAAATGGTTGAGGCGATCACCTCCATGGAGGAGGATTTCGCCAAATGGTATACGGACGTGGTCAAAAAGGCCGATCTGATCGACTATTCCAGCGTCAAGGGCTGCATGATCATCCGTCCCTACGGCTACGCCATCTGGGAGCTGATCCAGCGCCAGATGGACGAGCGCTTCAAGGCGCTGGGCCATGAAAACGTCTATATGCCCCTGTTTATCCCCGAAAGCCTTCTGCAGAAGGAAAAGGATCACGTGGAGGGCTTCGCGCCGGAGGTGGCCTGGGTCACCCACGGCGGCAACGAGCCGCTGGCGGAGCGCCTGTGCGTCCGCCCCACGTCCGAGACCCTCTTCTGCGAGCACTACGCCAACATCGTTCATTCCTACCGTGACCTGCCCAAGCTGTACAACCAGTGGTGCAACGTGGTGCGGTGGGAAAAAACCACCCGCCCGTTCCTGCGCAGCCGCGAGTTCCTGTGGCAGGAGGGGCACACCGTCCACGCCACCGCCGAGGAGGCGCAGGCGGAGACGGAGCAGATGCTGAACGTTTACGCCGATTTCTGCAAAGACGTGCTGAATATGCCCGTCATCAAGGGCAGAAAGACCGAAAGCGACAAGTTTGCCGGCGCGGTGGCCACCTATGCCATCGAGGCCCTGATGCACGACGGCAAGGCGCTGCAGGCGGGTACCTCCCACTACTTCGGCGACGGCTTCGCCCGGGCCTTCAACATGATGTACACCGATAAGAACAACCAGCTGCAGTACGTGCACCAGACCTCCTGGGGCACCACCACCCGGCTCATCGGCGCGGTCATCATGTCCCACGGCGACAACAACGGCCTGGTGCTGCCGCCCAAAATCGCCCCCACACAGATCGTCGTCATTCCCATCGCCGCCCACAAGCCCGGCGTGACGGAAAAGGCGCTGGAACTGACGGAGAGGCTTTCCAAGTCCTTCCGCGTCAAGTGCGATACCACCGACAACTCCGCCGGCTGGAAGTTCGCCGAGTACGAGATGAAGGGCGTGCCGCTCCGCCTGGAGATCGGCCCCAAGGATATGGAAAAGAACCAGTGCGTGCTGGTCCGCCGCGACAACCGGGAGAAATATTTCGTCTCGCTGGACGACCTGGAAGGGGAGATCACGCGCCTGCTGGACGAGCTTGGCCGGGCCATCTACGACAAGGCGGCCGCCAATATCGAGCGCAGGACCTACCGCTGTACCTCCATCGACGAGATCAAAGCGGCGCTGGCGGAGCACGGCGACGGTTTTGTAAAGGCCATGTGGTGCGGCAGCGAGGAGTGCGAGGACAAGGTCAAGGAGCTGACCGGCGTGGGTTCCCGCTGCATCCCCTTCGAGCAGGAGCAGCTTTCCGATACCTGCGTGTGCTGCGGTAAAAAGGCGGCGCACATGGTGGTTTGGGGCAACGCGTATTAAGCACTTTTTTTGACACATTTTTTGTAAAAAGTAGTTGCATTTCCTGAAAAGGTGTGCTATAATAACTACAGATTTTGCGTCAGCAGAATCGAAACTCTAAACTGCAAATAAGGGAAAAACGTCGCTGGCTTACAACGGTGGCGCTTTTCCTTTTTATGGGCTTCTTTGTTTATGCCTTTACAGGCTGCGGGCAGGTCATAATCATTCCCGACGAGCCTTCCTATTAATATAATGTGATAATAAAAAGC
>CAMJYF010000145.1 GCA_946409885.1 uncultured Clostridia bacterium
GGTATGGAGCAGGGTACGGAATGCTACCGCCGTTTTGTAAACGGCGACCGGGACGCTTTGACGGAGATCATCCGGGACTATCAGGCCGGTCTGACGTATTTTCTGCTGGGCTTTGTCGGCGATCTGACCGTCGCCGAGGAGCTGGCGTAGGAGACCTTTGTGCGGCTGTACGTAAAAAAGCCGCGGTACGCCGGGCGGTCGGGGTTCAGAACGTGGCTGTACGGGATCGGCCGGAATGTAGCGCGCGAATATTGCCGCCGGTCCCGCCGATGGGAGCCGCTGCCGGAGGAATGGGACGCGCCTGACGAGGCGGCGGACCCGGCGCTGGCGTACTTCCGCGAGGAGAAAAACCGCGCCCTTCACCGGGCCATGGGGCGGCTGAAGCCGGAATACCGTCAGGCGCTGTGGCTGTCGTACTATGAGGCGATGGGCCGGGAGGAGATCGCCGCCGTGCTGAAAAAGAGCGTCAACAACGTGGACGTGCTGCTGCACCGCGCCCGCAAGGCCCTGCGGACCGAATGGGAGAAAGAAGGTTTTGACCGATGAAAACGTATCAGGAAATGGCCGAGGCCGTGTTCCATGAGGGGGACAGGCGTATTGCCGCCCGCCACAAAAAACGCAGGGCCCTGCTGACGGGCGGCGCCGTGGGCGCGGCCGCCGTTTTGAGCCTTGCCGTGTTCGGCCTGCTGCGGCAAAAGACGGTCGCCGTGCCGCCAACCCTTTCGCCGACCGGGGAAACAACTACCGCCGTGATGGGAACCACGCAGGAAACGACGGCGCGGACAGATGAAGCCGTTACGGCCCCCCGCCCAACGTCGCCGGGGACCGCGGAGAACGACTCCGCCGCCACCGAATCGCGGCAGCCCACCGACTGGCGTCCCCCGGAGACAGAGGAACCCGCGCGAACGGAGACGCCCACCGGCGGCGGACAGAACGAGCCGCGGAACGAAACGACGACGGCCCCCGCGGAGGAAACGCCGTCCGGCCCCTCCGGCGCGGCCAGCTACTACAGCGGGGACTGGACGGAGGCCGACGTCGGCCGGAGCGGGTGGGCCCGCTTCTTCCGCTGGCCGGGGGACGAGGACAAATTCTGGCTGTATTACGACGGCCGCACCTACCGGTGCGATCCCTTCGCCGGGCGGCCGCTTGCCTATGGGGATTACCTCTGCGCCCTGTCCGACTGCGCCCACGATTTTGCCGATGAGGAAGGCGCGGGGGTGTACGTGCTGCTGGAAAACGGCGAACCCCTGCCCGTGACCGCCGCCGTGGCGGTCGTCTTCCCGGATGGCGGCAGCTACGCCATGATCCGCCCGGATACGGACTGACCGCCGCTGAACCCCTGCGCCAATACGCAAACGCCCCGCGATCTTTTTCGCGGGGCGTTGTATTACGGAAAAATGCAATCAGTTACAGTTTTTCGTAGTAATAGTACATCCGGTTTTCCGAAAAAGTCAACAGGAATCAAAAGCGACCTCATGGAACGTCTCCATGAGGCCGGTTTGTTGGGTTGCTGCGTCAATTTTAATTGCCTGCGGCGGCGTAGCGGATGACGAGGGCCTTTTCTCCCTGCGGCAGGGCGATGGCATACTCGCCGCGCAGCAGGGCCGCGCCGGTAAGGGTGACGGTCCGCTCCGGCGCGTCAAGGCTCCACACGGTGTAGCGAGCGTCCGGGGTAAGGCCGCTGAAGGGCAGGGCGGTTTCGCCCGCCTTCGCTTTTGCGTGGTGGTAATACAGCAGGCAGCCGCTTGCTTCGTCGCCGTACTGCATGGCGGTGACGGCGGTTTCATCCGTGCCGCCGCAGGCCACCGGGAAGAAGGATTTCTGCTGGTCGGCCCGCTCCCGGGCGTAGGCGGTCAGCACCTCCATGGGGGTGGCCATGGGCACCTGCAGAATGGGCATGATGCTGGAGCGCAGGCCGTACTCGGAATCGAAATTGATGAACGTGCCGGAGACGGGCAGCCAGAAGGACAGGCCGTAGGTGTGGGCCTGGGTGGCCATCAGCAGGTCCGGGCGGGTCTGGTCGCAGTTGTAGTCGCTGCGCCACATGGGCACGCTGCGGCGGGTCATTTCCAGATCCAGCCGCATACCGCCGCTGGCGCAGTTGTCCATCGCCAGGCCGGGGTGCCCGGCCAGAAGGGTATCCAGATAGGCGTACAGGTTGGTGATATAATGGTTCTCGGCAATGCCCTGACGGCGGCCGTAGTAGTGTTTGTCGGCCCAAGCCCAGTAGTCGGCGGGGGAGTAGTTGAAATCCTGCCGGTAGACGGTAACGCCGTTTTCGGTGAGGGAATCGGAGATATACCGGGTGAGGAAGTCCCGCGCCTCCGGCTCCGCCAGGTTCCACATCACCCGCTCGTTGAAGTCGTCCTCCGGGGCCAGGTCCACCAGCCAGCGGTCGTGGGCGCTGCCCACGCTGTAGAGGTAGCTTTTGTTGGTCAGGCGCTCCGGCTCATACCACAGCACCAGACCGGTATCATCGTGGGCTTTGCCGTAATCGCTGATGGCCTTGATGCCCTCCGGAAAGCGGTCTGCGCCGGTCTTCCAGTTGCCTACGCCGTCGGCCCAGTCGTCCGTGCAGCCGGCGTACCAGCCCGCGTCCATCCAGAAGTTGTCCACCGCGGAAAGCTTCTCTTTGGCAATGTTCTCCAGGTCGTAGAAGATCTCCGCCGCCGTGCGGGTGCTGCTGACGAAGAGGATATCCATGTTGGTCTGCACCCGGGGGGCGTTTTCCGGGTACACGCTGCCCTTTACCCAGTCCCGGAACAGGTTAAAGCCCTTGATGGGATTGCTGCCGCCGTAAAAGCAGAGGGATACCAGCGGGGAGCGGACCTCCTCCTCCGGTTCCAGATAGGCGGCAAGGGCCTTCTGCCGGATCTCCGCCCGGGTCTTGCCGCCCCAAAGCTGTTGGAACGTGGCTGCCCACAGGCCGGTCCAGCCCACGCCCAGCACCGCGCCGCCCGTTGGGCCGCACAGGTTGAAATAGGGCAGGTATTCCCCGGTGGAACGGCCGTCCTCACAGGCGATGCGAAGGGGCGACACCAGCTGCCGGGCCTTCATCATGGTAAAGTCGGCGGCGTCGTTGTGGCTGCCCCGGCTGGCGTAGAGGTCGGCCCCCGCCACGGGCAGCGCCGCGCGGAGGGCGTAAAAATCGGAGATCACGCCGGAATTGCTACTGCCGGTGTTGCGGATGCGCACCGTCCACTCGCCTGTGGCGTTTTTCTCGTACCAGGTGGCCTCCACCTCCGCCGTCAGCCCGGCGGAAGCGTTGGTCAGGGTGATAAGGGCGGTTTTGCCGCCGCGCCGCACGGCTCCTTCTTCGCTCTCTTCCCCGGCGGAAAAGGTCCATTGGTCAAGGGAGCAGGCGAGCCGGACGCCATCCACGGAAAAATCGTAGGCGGGGGCCACGCCGTTGGCCCCGGCGTGGAGGATGTACGTTTCGTACCACGCCCGGCTCTTGGCCCGTTCCGCTTCGGTAAGGCGCAGCTCCTGCGCCGTAAGGGGCGCAAAGGTGACCTTGTCCGTGAACCGGCTGTACCGCCCCGCGTCGCCGAACAGTGCCCCGCTGGAAAGCAGCGTGAGCAGCGACAGTATCAAAGAAACAAACTTCTGAAAAACCAGCATCCTATGCGTACCTCCTGCTGAAAAGTGGGAGCGGCGCCGCAAAACCGCGATTGACAGATCACTGAAATCAGTATAATATGGAAGCAAGGCAAAGTCAAGAAAAACGGCTGTATCAGGAGGAAAAACGACAAAAATGAAACAGGCAAAATGGATCTGGCATCCCGGGGAATTTGAGATCTACCACCACATGCTGCTGAGTTTCCGGCGGCAGGAAAAGGGCTGCGATTACCCCTGCGTGTGGCACATCTGCCGCCCGGAGGCCAACGTGCGGTTCCGCAAAACCTTTACCGCGGAGCGCCCCGGCGCCGTCACCGTGGTCACCCGGGGCAAGGGCATGGTGCGCCTTTGCGGCAGGCTGTGGCGGGTCAACGAGGAGATCCCCGTTCCGGCGGGCACGCATGAGATCAGCGTGGAGCTGTGCGACGTGAACGCCTTCCCCTCCATCTATATCAACAGCGACGTTCTTGTGACGGACGAAAGCTGGTTCACCGATCCCTATGATGCGGTGATGGTGCCGGCGGCCTGCGAACCGGCGTATACCTCGCCGGAGGACGACCCCGCCGTGTTCCCCTTCGCCTATGAAGCTCTTACGCCGGCGGCCGTGGAGGAGATCCCCGGCGGCCTGCTGTACGACTACGGGCAGGAGCAGTTCGGCCCCGTCCGCGTGACGGTGCCGGAGGACGCGGACATCCTGCTGGTGTACGGCGAAAGCAGGGAGGAGGCGCTGGACCCGGAAAACGCTATCCTTTGGGAGCGGCTGACCGCCGCGGACGAGCCCGACCGCCCGGCAAGGGCCTTCCGGTATATCGCCGTGACGGGGGAGGGGGCGAAGGACGTAACGCTTGCCGCCCGGCTGGAATACCTGCCCATTGAAGACAGGGCCTCCTTTTCCTCCGGGGAGCCGGTGCTGGAAGACATCTGGCGGCTGTGCGCGCGCACCTTTCACCTGAACAGCCGGGAGTTCTTTTTGGACGGCATCAAGCGGGACCGCTGGGTGTGGTCCGGCGACGCGTACCAGTCCTTTATGATCGCCCGGTACCTGTACAATGACCCCTCCGTGACGGAGCGCACCATCTTCGCGCTGCTGGGCAAGCCGCCCTATAAACTGCACGTGAACACCATCAACGACTATTCCGCCTATCTGATCATCTCCGTGTGGGAGCACTATGAGGCCACCGGGCGGCTGGATTTTACAAAGACCGTGTGGCCCAACGTGAAGGCGCTGTATGATTTCATCGTGTCCCGCCTGGATGAAAACGGCTACGTGGTCCGCCGGGGCGGCGACTGGATCTTTGTGGACTGGGGCGAGCTGGATAAGGAGGGCCCCATCTGCTTTGAGCAGATATTGCTGTGGCAGGTGTACCGGGTGATGGCCAGGCTTTCCGCCCTGCTGGGGGAGGCGGACGGGTATACCGCCCGGGCGGAGGCGCTGCGGGCGCGGGTGCTGGCGGATTTCTGGGACGGGGAAAAGGGCGCGTTTATCGACAGTTTCACTTCCGGCCGCCGCTTCGTCACCCGCCAGACCAACGTGTTCGCCGTTCTGTACGATTTCGCGGAGGGGGCGCGGCGGCGGAGCGTGATCGACAATGCCCTGCTGAACCCGGACCTGCCCGCCATCACCACGCCTTATTTTAAGCTGTATGAGCTGCTGGCCATGTGCAAGATCGGCGAGATCGAAACCGCCCAGGACTATATCGCCTCCTACTGGGGCGGTATGCTGCGGGAGGGCGCTACCTCCGTATGGGAGGCCTATGATCCCACCCAAAGCGGCGCGGAGCACTACGCCATGTACGGCTCCCCCTACGGCAAATCCCTCTGCCATGCCTGGGGCAGCGGGCCCATCCTGCTGCTGTGCCGGTATGTGGCGGGGGTATCCCTTACCGGCGTGGGCGGCAGCGCCTTCCGGGTGGCGCCCCGCCCCGGGAAATACGCGTTTTTCCGGGCGACCGTGCCCGTGGGAAAAGGCAGCGTGACGGTGGAGTACCGGAAGCCTGCCGTCACCGTGCGCGCTGACGTCCCCGGCGGCGTCTTCAGCGACGGCCAAACGGAAACCCCGCTGGAGGCGGGAAGGACGTA
>CAMJYF010000146.1 GCA_946409885.1 uncultured Clostridia bacterium
CAGCCGCGCTACCCTCATGGGGCAGGTTTTCGCGCAGCCGGTAACAGCTCGACAATTCCTCTATTATTGTACCACACCATCCCCTGTCTGTCAAAACATATTTTGCAGAATTTTATATCTTGTGTCACAAAATATTTGTTGACAACCATTATATCCTCTGCTATAATGAAAACAGAAACGGGCCCTGTTTCTATTCATGAACGAAAGGAATGACTGATTATGCTGTTAACCGCTTTTTCGCATTTTATCGTGGTATTTCTGTCCGCCGTCTTTCTGCTGCTTCCCGCCCGGCCGGGGAAGGTGGTTCTTACGGTGACCCCGGAGCCGGACGCGCTGCGGGTGGAATACGTCAACCGCACCAACCGCGCCATAGAAACCGGCGGCGACCGGTTTCTGCTGGAAAAGGAAGTCGCCGGCCAGTGGGAGCCGGTCCCCTTCCGGGAGGGCTTTTCCTTCCGTGAGATCGGCCATACCGTTCCGCCCACCCGCGGAGGCACTTTCACGATCCAACCGGAACGCGCGTTTGCGGACCCCCTCTCCCCCGGCCGGTACCGCCTGACTTTTTTCTACGATTGCCTTACGACGGAAGGCGGTGAATCCGCCGCCACGGAATTTGACCTGACCTGAGCCATCCCGGCGAAAAAAACCGATCCCCCCAACGCTTTATGGCGCAAGGGGGATCGTTTATATAACCGTTCCGTATGAAAGCCGGAATTTCAACTCTCAACTTTTCACTCTCAACTCTTTTTCGGCCACGCCGAAAACTACTTCGCCTCCGGCACGTCTATCACCAGATCCGTCAGCGGGAAGGAGCAGCAGGGATGAATGAACCCGAACTGCTTATCCGCCATGCGGCGGTAATCCAGCTGCGGCGGCGTGTAGATCTCGCCGGAAACCAGCAGGGAATGGCACCAGCCGCACTCGCCGCTGCGGCAGCGGGCCGGGGCGGAAATGCCGTTCTTCTCCAGAATCTGCAGCACGGAATCGTTGGAGCTGCCCTCCACCGTGCGGGTCTCCCCCGCCTGGGTCACGGTGATCTTCACCGTCTCCGGCACGCCGGCCGGGTAATCGGCCTGGGTGGAGGGGTTGTGGAACTCGCCGAACATCTCATGGCGGACAAACTTACGCTCCAGCGCCAGCTTTTCCAGCTCTTTGTCCACAAATTCATACATCTGCTGCGGGCCGCAGAGGAATACCGAATACGGTTTGTCGGCGGGGGCGTATTTTTGGATCAGCTCCGCGGTGAGAAAGCCCTTTTCAAAGCCCTTGCCCGCCTTGGCGTCCTTGTCGGACAGCACGTGGATCACCCTGAATCGATCGCAGTCCTTCTCCAGCGCCGTCAGCTCGTCGTAAAACAGAATGCTGTCTTTGTTGCGGCTGCCGTACAGCAGGATCAGATCAAAATCCTCGTCCCCGTCCCGGATGGCCTTCGCCATGGAAAGGAAGGGCGTGATGCCGCTGCCCCCTGCCAGACCGATGACGGTGGGCGCGTCCCGCAGGGGCTGGTATTCAAAGTTGCCCTCCGGCGCGGAGACGGTCACCTCCGTCCCCACCTGCCAGTTGTCGAGGATATAGCGGGAAACCAGACCGCCGTCCACCAGTTTGACGGTCAATTCATACCGCCCCTCCAGCGCGTCCTTGGGGGCGGAGGAGATGGAATAGGCCCTAGTGACGGGCATTCCGTTGATTTCAACGAACACCGTCAGGTATTTGCCCGCGCCGAAATACGCCAGCGAGGTGGTACCGCGGGCGGGATCGGGCGCCAGGGTAAAGCTCTTCACGTCCGGCGCGCGCTCCGTCACGGCGGCCACCTTCACATACTGGGCCCTGGGGTGCAGCGAGCGGGCCAGCTGCCGGGAGGCGTCGGTACCGGAGGGCACGGCGCCGTCCGCCGCGGCGAACTTTTTCTGGCGGTTCGCCACCACGGAAATAAAATCTCTTTTGTTCAGGTTTTTCAGCAGGCTTTCCATCTTATTTGCCCTCCGTAAACTGTTTGATGACAAGGCCCGCGGCCTTTTTGCCGGTAAAGTAGGCGCAGCCGTAGCCGTCGCCCCGCTCCTGCGAAGCGCCGCAGAAGAAGAAGTTGTCAAAGGGCTGATCCTTGGCGTACTGGATGGTACGGGGCAGCATGCTGTCCCACATATCCAGCTGGTAGCCGTAGGGGGAACCGTTGGGCGTGTTCAGATAGCGGGAGAAGGTGGGCGGCAGACCGATCTCGATCTCCTCGATATAGGGCTTGATCGAAAGGCCCAGCGTGTTCTCGCAGCGGGTGATCATATCGCCCGCCAGCTTCGTTTTCAGCTTTTTGTAGTCCTGGGGCCGCACGCCCTGCATCACGTCGCCGTAGCAGATGCCCGTCAGGAAGAGGATGGAGGTCCCCTCCGGCGAGCAATTCGGAATGGCCTCGTTCATGCAGTTGATGATGACGAAATCGCTGCCCAGCTTCCCCTGGGAGATGTGGAACTGCCTGTCGGAATCGACGGTGGGCGCGATAAAAATGGAGTAGTCGTGGAAGCCCAGCTGTTCCTTGGTGCGGTTCATGCCCAGATACACGGTCACCAGCGAGGCGGCCACGGGGCGGCCGTTGACCTTTTTACGGGCGTCCTCCGGGATCTCCTCCGGCGCGAACAGATCCGGCAGGGCGAAGCCCGGGTGGACGTTGCAGATGAAATACCGGGCGTAGGCCTCGGTTTTGCCGTTGATGACCACGCCGCAGGGCTTGCCGTCCTTCATCAGCACTTTGGTGACCTCGCTGTTGTAGCGGATCTCGCCGCCGTTGTCGCGGATCACCTTGTCGATGGCGCAGGACATCTCATGGGAACGCAGGTGGGGCATACTGGCGCCCCGCTCCACATAGCCGTGCATCATGGCCATGTAGTAAAGCATATCAAACCGCATGGGCGGCGCGCCCATGTAGCACCAGTAGGCGGTGAAAATACCCTGAGCTTTTTCCGGCATACCCAGCTCGTCCAGGCACTCTTTTACGGTGTGGCCGGCCATTTTGAACACGTCGCCGTATCTGGTCAGCAGCTTCACCGGGTTGATCTTGTCGCCGCTGATCATATCGAAAGCCTCATACATCAGCGTGGAAAGCCGGAAGGCCTTCATGGCGGATTCATAGGAGCCGGGCACCAGCGAATCCAGCTTGCGGGCAAAGGCCTCAAACCCCATGGGCATGGAGGCGTCCACCTTCACGCGCACGCCGTTCTCCCCCACAAAGCCCTCCGGGTCGTTTTCATCGGCGGGAACGATCAGCCGGTAGGTGGAGAGGTGGGAGCGCCAGTCCACCTCCGCGCCCATCTCCATAAAGGTTTTGGCGATATCGCCGGGATTATCCGGCGTGCCCACGCCGCAGAGCTCATGCAGGGAGGGCTCAAACTCAAAGCGTCCCCGCACAAAGGAGGAGGCGGAACCGCCGGGCAGATTGTGCTTTTCCAGCAGCAGGGTTTTCAGCCCCGCCTTGGCACAGTGGGCAGCGGCGGCCAATCCCCCGTTACCCGCGCCGATCACAATCACGTCATAGTTGTTTTTCATGCAAACACTTACCTTTCCGTTGTTTCGGTCGTTCCTCTGCATTATACCGGATTTTCCCAAAAATTGCAACAGAAAAAGGCATCTTTTGTTTATTTTATTGATTAAATGATTGCGCCGCCCGGTTTTTTGTGTTATGATATAGGAAAAAATGAAACAACAGGGAGAATTGTTATGGATTTCAATCAGTTCCTTTCCGACAAAAGAAAAGCCGTCCCCACGCCGGACAACGTGATCGACGAGCTGGGCAACTGCCGCTTCGGCACCTTCGATAAGGAGTTCCCCCGCATGGATTTCCTGAAGGTCAACCGCCCCTCCCGTCTGCCGAACCTGTTCAACAAGGCAAAGCTGACGCTGTGGGAGGCCACGGAGATCCACATGGGCGACCTGGTGCTGCTGACCGCCGTGTGCGACATGGCGCTGTTCGGCACAGCCCTGACCGTGCTGTATGACAAGCGCACCAAAAAATGCACCAGCTGGCAGGAGATGATGATCCCGGCCTCCAAGGCGGAGATCGCCCCCAACCTGCTGAACGGTTCCGAGACCGTCTCCCACGGCAAAAAGGTGAAGCTGCGCTATGTCAACAACTTCCAGCGGGGCGAGGCCATCGTCAGCGGCCACGCGGAAAACAAGACGGACTGGGTGGATTACCGGGTAAAGCTGGACCGCGTTTCACTGCCCAGCATCGTGAACATCCCCTTCGGCGCCAACCGGCCCCTGTACAGCCAGAAGGACCTGTTCAAGGTGGAGGGCTACATTGACTTCAACGGCGAGCGCTTTTATGCCGACGAAAACACCACCGCCATTATTGACGACCACCGGGGCTATTACCCCCGCAGATCCCACTACGACTGGGTGACCACCATGGGCCGCAAGGAGATCGACGGCAGGCCGCAGTATTTCGGCTTCAACCTCACCCGCAACCAGTCCATCAATCAGGACGATTTCAACGAGAACCTGATCTGGTTTGAGGGCAAAACCACCCTGCTGACGCCCGTGGTCTTCAAGCATGAGCGGGAAAACCTGTGGCACGTGGTGGATACCCACGGCATGGTGGACCTGAAATTCGATATCGGCGACGAGTTCCTGATGCGGGTGGCCGCCGGCATCATCGACATCAACTACCACATCACCTTCGGCGAGCTGTCCGGCTACGTCTGCGACCCCGACGGCAACCAATACTGCCTTGACGGCATGGTGGGCATCGGCGAGGATAAGTCGCTGGTGTTCTGAGACAGTACTTTGCCGCGCCGCCGGCACACCCCCCAACCGCGTTATCATCCGGGGCCGCTGCATCAACGGCCCCGATAGGACAAGGATCCCTGAACGAAAAAGGCGTTCAGGGATCCTTTCTGCTGCGAGAAATGGGGATTTGTAGGGCTGACGCGGACCCTGTAGGGGCGGGCACTGACGGCCCGAACCCCGGTCACCGACCGCCCGCGTATACTCCGGAACCCCCTGTAGGGGCGGGCACTGACCGCCCGCAACCTGCCCCGGGACACATTGTGACGGCAGCAATCATCGAACGAGATGGAATGATGATTGGGATAAAATCGCGTCATTCCCAACAAAAACGTGGGAAACGTTTCGGGCGGTCAGTGCCCGCCCCTACAGGTTATCTCGACAAACTGCCAAATTGTCATTACAACAGCCATATCATCTGACTTGCTTTACACCGCGGCTTTCAGCCAACCGAACAAAAACAGGAACCACCTGCCGACGGCGCGCAGGCTTCGCAGGGGGTCGGCCTGCGCCTGCGCCAGCTGTTCCGCGTCCACCGCCCAGACGGTATCGGTGGGCTGGCGGTAAAGCAGCCGACCGCTGCCGGAGCGGTAGCAGTAAGCGCCGCTTTCCGCCAGCGTGTACAGCGTGCCCTCCGCCATCGTCAGGTCCTCCGCATACGGGATCGCCATTGTCTTGCGCAGGCCGTCGCGCAGAATCTGCCCGGCCTCATAATCCACCCGGGCGGTATACAGATAATCCGGGTGGGTAATTCCGGCGGAAACGTTCAGGTACGCCGTCCCGCCGCGCAGCCATACGCCCTGCACCCGATCCACCGCTTCCGGCACCCGCAGCGAAGAAGCGGGGGCCACACAGGCGCCGCTCTCACCAACAAGGCTTTCCCACTCGCTTTCCGGGTCGCTCCCCTGCAGAGCAAAGCAGAGA
>CAMJYF010000147.1 GCA_946409885.1 uncultured Clostridia bacterium
CGTGCTAATCTATCTGCGCCAGGCGCTGGCGGCGGCGTTCATGTGCTTCTTCCTCTGCCGCCGCAGGGGCGAAAAGCCTTCCTTCGCCGGCGCCCTGTCCGGTTTTTTGTATTCCGTCTGCGGGTGGTTCTGCGGCTATTACTTTATCATCATCTATCTGGACGCCTATATGCTGCTGCCGCTGCTGCTGCTGGGCATTGAGCGCATCATCGACCGCCGCAGGCCGTGGCTGTATGTTGCCGTGTTCACGGTCATTCTGCTTTCCAATTTCTATATCGCCTTGGGTCTTTTATTACTTCTCCCGCTACCGGTTTGCCGCGCCGCTGGCAACGGAGGGCGGCGCGCCGGGGAATCGACTCCTGCGATCCCGCTTTTTTATGACCGGCGCCATGTTCGCCGCCGCGTCGGTTCTTTCCGTTCTGCTGCTGGCCGTCTTTTTTGTTCCGCTGCTGCTGCAGCTGTTCCGCAGTGAGCCCAACGCCGACGTTTCCTCCGCCGCGGGTCTCTTCGGCAATATCACACAGCAGATTGCCGCGCTGTTCTCCGGCGCCCTTTCCCAATCCAATACCTTCCAGCATTACCCCGCCGTGTATACGGGGGTGCTGGTGTTTGCCGCTGCGCCGCTGTTTTTCTTCCTGCAAAAGACGGCGAAGCGGGAAAAGATCGCCATGGCCGCGCTGGTGGCGTTGCTGGTGCTTTCCTTTAACCTGCCCCCGCTGGATTACGTCTGGCACGGGTTCCGCTTTCCCACCAATTTCCCGTTCCGTCAGGCGTTCCTGTTTTCGGCGGTGCTGAGCATCATGACCTGCCGCGTCCTGTCGGGGATCAAAGAGGTTCCCCGCAAAGCGCTGCCGGTTTTTCTCGGCGGCTTTGCAGTGATCGGCGGGTGCGGCGTAGTGGAGCTGCTACGCCGGGAGGAGGGCGGCCGAGTGATCAGCCTGGCCGACCTGATCGTCACCGTTCTGCTGTTCGGGCTGTTCTGCGGCATGCTGGCGCTGCTACGCCGCGGCAAAAAGGAGCAGGTGGCGGCGGCGACGGCGTTTTTGCTGCTGTTCAGCTTCGGCGACGGGGTGTACACCTTCCTTTCCAACATCCAGCTGGCGGAGGTGCATACGGATATGGACGCCGAAAAAGAGGAAGCGACAAAAGTCCTTTCTAAAATCACGGATGAAAGTCTGTTTTACCGCACGGAAACGGTGACCCCGCAGCTCATCAACGACGGCGCCTTTTTTGATTATAACGGCGTCCGGCAGTCCTCCTCCATGAAGGCTGCCGCGCCCCTTGAACTGCTGAACTACCTGGGGTGCGACTCCAACCGTTCCAACTTTGCGGGGTATGAGGAGCAGACCCCTCTGTTCAACAGTATTTTTGGCATAAGATATCTGCTGGAGCCGAAGGATTACACGGCGTATTCCGGCCTTTCCTACCTCTCCTGCGCCGGTGAATCCTACCGCGTTGCCGAGACGCTGGGGGATTATTCTCTTTACCGCTATGGTTACGCCCTGCCGCTGGGCTTTGCCGCGGACGGCGCGCTGGCGGAATGGACGGCGGAAGAGGGCGCGCCGGAGGTCAATCAAAGCGCCTTTTACGCCGCGGCGGCCGGTTCCGGGGAAAGCGCCCTGCTCTATTGCGACGGGGCGGCGACGGCTGCCGCGATCGCGGACAACGCGAAGGTGAAGGAGCTGGGCGATCACCGCTACCGTGTGGAACCCGCCCAGGGGGAGGCGGACACCTCCTACGGCGTGTCCCTGAAGTTCACGGCGGCCGCCTCCGGTCTGCTGTACGCCAGCATTGAGGCGACGGACGGCGCGTTTACCAATATGACCTTTTGGGTGGTCAATGAGGAGGCCGGGGAACGGCCCGCGTTCACCAGCGTTTCCAACTCCATCTGCCGCGCGGTGTACAACGCGGAAAAGGGAGAATCGCTGGTGCTCGGCGTCAGCCCCACGGCGGGCGAGGCCTGTACGCTGCGCATCCGGGTGTTCCAGATCGATCCCGCCGTGCTGGCCCGCCAGCATGAGGCGATCGAGAAAAACGGCCTGCTGGCGCTGACGGCGTTTTCCGATACGCATTTTCAGGGGACGGTGGACGCTGCCGACGACAGTGTACTTTGCGTAACGGTCCCCGTTGACCCTGGCTGGACCGTCTCGGTGGACGGCGCGGCGCTGACGGAGGAGGAGTATTCCCAGATCGGCGGGGCGCTGTACGGCATCCCGCTGAAAAAGGGCTCCCATACGGTGGCTTTCGATTACGCTCTGCCGGGGCTGGCGGCCGGCGCGGCGCTGTCCGCGTGCGCGGCGGCGGTAATCGCCGTGTTCGCCGTGCTCTCCCGCAGAAGGCGTCCGGCGGAACCAACGGAAGAAGCCGACCAGGAGGATGCGTCATGAAAAAGAAGTTCCTGCTTCCGCGCGCCGTCTGTGCCGCGCTGGGGGGTATGCTCCTGCTGCTTGCTGCCTGCGCAAGGGGCGGAACGGGGCTTTCCCTTTCCGTGGCGCCGTTGGATGGCGGCCCCCGGATCAGCTGTTCCGAATCGTCGGATGGCGGCTTTTTTCTGTTTCTGCCCTCCGGGACGGACCGGACTTCGCTGTATGTGGAATGCGACGGGGCAGGATGGCAGTGCGGCGGCGAACCGTTGCCCGACAAAACGAAGACGGCTCTTTTTGCCGACGGGGGAGAGTATCTGCTGACACGGGGCAGGGAAAGCTATCCGCTGCGCGTTTTGCAGAGCGAAAATCTGCCGGCTGTTTTTATTGAAACCACCCAGCCTTTAAGCTGGCTGCATGAGGATAAATCCAACAAATCGCCCGGACGCATCACGGTTCTTGACGGCGGAGAGCTGCTGACGGACGCTTCACTGTCATATATCAAGGGGCGGGGCAATTCCACCTGGGACCTGGCGGAGGATGACCCCAGGAACGACAAGCGCCCTTATAATATCAAGCTGGAGCAGGCCGCGCCCCTTTTGGGGATGACCTCCGCCCGCCAATACCGGCTGCTGGCCAACGTGTGGGATGATTCCCTGCTGAAAAACACGGTCTCCCTGCGGCTGGCGTGGGAGCTGGGCGTCTACGGCGCGCTGGAGTTCCGTCAGGTGGATCTGTATATCAACGGGGATTACCGGGGCAACTATCTGCTGACGGAATCCATCGAGGCCGGTTCGGAAGAGCTTCCCATCAACGATACCGAGGAGCTGAACGAGCTTGCCAACGCGCCGGCGAATTTAAAGGATTTTCCGCTGCAAAGCTCGACGGACGAAAACGGCTGGGTGCTCCGGTGGCGGGAATTGCCGAAGGAGCCGGACAGGAGCGAGTGGGCCTTTTTGCTGGAGCTGGACGGCAAAAACGAACTGGAGGACGACCTGTGCCTGTTCTTTTCCGATCTGCATCACGACGTGGCGCTGAAAAGCCCTAAGCACGCTTCCGCAGCGCAGGTGCGTTACGCGGCGGAGCTGTTCAAAAAGGCCGAAAACGCGCTGTACGCGTCGGACGACGCGGCGGGGGAAGCGTTGGCGCGTTATGTGGACGTGGATTCCGCGGCGGCCGCCTGCCTGCTGCAGGAGCTGGTCGTGAATCCCTTTGCCGGTACCGAAAGCCTGTTTTTCTGCATCGGGCAAAATACGGAAAAGGTGCTGACCGGCCCGGTGTGGGATTTCGACAATGCGGCGTGGGAGAACTACCCCGGCCTGTGGTGCGTCTGCTCCTCCCTGCTGGGCGGGACCAATTGGTTCAGCGCGGCCTTTCGTCACGCGGCGGTCCGGGAGCGGGCGGCGGACCTGTGGCGCTCCTTTGCCGCCCGGTATTCGCCGGAAGACGCCGCCGCCTTCGTGCGGGGGCTGGCGGAGGAAAACGCCGCCTCCGCGGTGATGGATTCCAGCCGCTGGCCGCGGGACGCCGGGGATTTCGGGACGGAAGAGGATTATCTTGTCCGTTGCGGGGCGCTGGCGGAGGCGCTGGCGGCGCGGGCGGAGCGGATGAACGCCGCGTTCTCCGAAAACAGCGCGTTTATCTGGTATATATTTAATGAAAAGGAATTCTGCACCCAGCGGGAGCCGCTGTCGGTGGGGGATACGGTGACCGTTCCCTCGGCGGAGCAGGCAAAGGAGCCGATTGCGGCGGGGCTTGGAACGTCCAGCGTCCGGAATGAAGATTTTTTGTATTGGAGCGATCATCCCGACGGCAGCGGCAGGCATTACGTCCCCGGGGAGACAATTGTGGTTGAGGGTGGCACGAAGACACTATATGCGGTATGGCGGGAAAACCATTCATAAACCGTTAATATTTTTGCAAGAACTGTACAAACTCGGACGGAACAATTGGTCATTTTGCCCAATTGTTTTTCTTTTTTTTTGTGATTTAACTGAAAACAAATTGTTGACAATTGCTTGAATTAAGGGGTATAATGATGATGATATAGTATACCCATAGTGTCCCTTTTTATAGGGATTGGCCGGGTATGTGTATTAACACTGCAAAAAACCATCAGAGAAGGAGTGTTTTTGAATGGAAACAAAACACCGGGTATCTACTAAGGTACTTAGTTTGTTTCTCTCCGTACTCATGGCGGCGAGCGTTTTCAGCATCGCTCTGCCCGGGCTGGCCCCCAAGGCCTCCGCGGCGGCAGGCGTGTATGACAAGCTCCGCGAGGCGTTTCAGGTCGCCTACGACGCCGGTCATATGAGTACCTCCGCCTGGACGGGCGTTATCGCGTCCGACGGAAGAATCGTGGTGGCTGACACCACCGAGAAAGGCTTTGTGTATGACGTCGTCAAGGCTCTTGACGACGTGATTGCGGCCGAGTCCACTGCGGGCGGCGCCTACAATCACAATACAAAGCTTGCGGCTCACATCAAGGATGAACTTGGTCTGAACGAGTATCAGGCCGCGTTCATTGACGCCTGTCTGCCCGCCGACGGCGATTACGCCGCTTTCGACGGCACGAACGGCACCTGGAACGGCACCACCGCCGACCTGGAGTCTGACGACAACAAAAAGACGATGACGCTGGAAGTGGCCCGTTCCGTCGGCACGGCCGTTCTGGCGGACTATGACGATCCCGCGAGCGTGCCCGCCGAGGTTGAGACCAGCGTGGTGCTGACGATCAACGCCGCCCTGAAAGCGGTGGATTCCACCAACGGCAGCGAGACCGGCGGCGTTTACGTGAACGGCTCCGCCGAGGTCGTGCCAGGCACTACCTCCCTTACCGCGGATGAGAAATCCCAGCTGACGGCGCTGACCAACTACCTGGCCTACGTCAACGCGGATCCCTTTGCCCACCACTATGTGAGATGGTATCAGAACGGCGACAAGAACGCCGACTACCTGTATACCCTCACCGCGGCGGAGCTGCAGGCTGATTACGAGGGCTACCATAATGTTTACTCTTCCGCGGCTGCTGTGGAGCAGGCGTGGATTGAGGCGTTTGTCGGCCAGGAGCTGATGAACAACCATTATGAATACTTCTCCCTTTGCGGCGACGTGGAAGCCGTTGCGGAATGGAAGCCCTATGTGGACTGGATCATGCCGGAAACCTCCGTGCCGATCGCGGGCTACAACGCCAGGGACAACTATTCCAGAACGGACCGTCAGTCTCTTGAGACCGCTCTTGAGACCGGCATTGCCCTGAAGGCGATCGCGGACGGCTGCCCGGCCGCCACCAAGGCGCTGTTGGTCAGCAAGTACGGCTACAAT
>CAMJYF010000148.1 GCA_946409885.1 uncultured Clostridia bacterium
CGCGGTTGCCTTCGATGGAGGTCATCAGAGCGGTCTCTTCGCCGCAGACGAACGCGCCGGCGCCGAGACGGATGTGAAGGTCGAAGTCAAAACCGGATTCAAAGATGTTCTTGCCCAGCAGGCCGTACTCCCGGGCGTCGTCGATGGCTTTCTGCAGACGGGCCACGGCAATGGGATACTCCGCGCGGACGTAGACGTAGCCTTCCGTCGCGCCGATGGCGTAACCGCAGATGGCCATGGCTTCCACGATGCAGTGGGGGTCGCCTTCCAGAATGGAACGGTCCATGAACGCGCCGGGGTCGCCCTCGTCCGCGTTGCAGACCACGTACTTCTGATCGGCTTTATACTGGGAAGCGAAGAACCACTTTTTGCCGGTGGAGAAACCGGCGCCGCCGCGGCCGCGCAGGCCGGAATCGGTAACGACCTTGATGACCTCTTCGGGAGTCATTTCGGTGAGCACCTTGCCCAGCGCCTGGTAGCCGTCCATGGCAATATATTCATCAATGCTTTCGGGGTTGATCACGCCGCAGTTGCGCAGCGCCACTCTCTTCTGCTTGGCATAGAAGACGGTATCACTCAGAGAAACGTTCGCCTGGTCGACCTCATCCTTCAGATGCTCGGCAACGTCGTTATAAACAAGGCGCTCCACCACGCGGCCCTTGAGGAGGTGTTCCTCTACGATATCCTTCACGTCGGCCTGGGCCACGCGGGAGTAGAAAGTGCCGTCGGGATAGACGATGACGACCGGGCCAAGCTCGCAAAGACCGAAGCAGCCGGTTCTGACGATTTTGACTTCTTCTTCAAGACCGCACTTCGCGAGCTGCGCTTCAAACTCGGGAATGAGTTTCGCGCTGCCGGAAGCCGTACATCCCGTACCGCCGCAGATAAGTACCTGTGCACGAACCATATTATTATCCTCCTAACGTATTGTCGCTTAAATGTTGCTGATCGTATACTCGGTAATCACTTTACCGCCTTTAAGATGCTTCTCCACAACCTCTTTGGCCTTGTCGGGGGTCATCTTCACATAGGTGACCTTGGGCTTATCCGCCTCAAAGACCTCCACCACCGGCTCAAACTGACAGATGCCGATGCAGCCCGTCTGGGTCACGGTCACTTTGTCGGAAAGGCCGCTGTTGCTGACCTCTTCCACAAACGCGTTCAGCACGGGGCGCGCGCCGGCCGCGATGCCGCAGGTGGCCATGCCGACCACAACGCGGATGTCGCCGCTGCCCTCACGCAGCACGACCTTGTTCTGCATTCTCGCCTTGATTTCCGCAAGTTCTGCTAATGATTTCATGTTGTTGTTCCTTTCCTGTATGATGCAAAATTTTATTCTGTGCTATGATAACCGATCTCCTGGTACTGTTCTTTCAGATAGCCGGTGATCCAGTTGATGACTTCGATATTGTTTAAGGGCACGTCCCCCAGCACTTCCCTGAGCTCATCCGTGTCCAGGGACACCTCCGCTTCGCCGATCCTGTGTTCAAATACCCAGCGGATGTCGGGGCTGCCCTGAATAAGGACGGTAACCGTTGACACGATATCCCCCAACGGGGTGTAATCCAGATGATCCTGCCGGAAGGAAGCCTGCGTCACCGTGCCGTGATCCTCGGGATAATCCTCCTCATGGCGGGAAGTGACGGAGAAACTGCCGCCGGTCTGTTCCGCCGCCAGCTTGAACAGCGGAATACCCATTCCCACGTTGCGCGTGGTGCGGGTGGTGGTAAAGGGATCGGTCACGCTGCGCAGAAAATCCTCCTTCATGCCGCAGCCGTTATCTTCGATACGGATGGTGAGAAGGTTGTTCTCCTCCGTCAGCGTGATACGGACGGTATCCGCGCCGGCCTTTACCGAGTTTTCGGCAATATCCAATATGTTCAGGGAGAGTTCTTTCATTGGTAATTCGGAAGCAAGCTGCCTTGCAGCGATAACGATTTGGTTCCGGGGTTAAACGGCGCAAGGCGCCGTGCTGCATAGCGAGAAGACGGAGCTGAGGTTCCGTGCTACAAGTCGCCTCTGAGGATCCGGAACAGTTCATGCCGGATCTTTGCGCCGGAATAGGGCTCGTCGTCCAGTTCAAAATAGGCGGATTTATCCCGGATATCCCACAGGTAATGGGCGTCAGAGGAAACGACGATCCGCTTTTCTTTCAGCACCGGGAACCGTTCCCGCAACTCCGGCAGTTTTTCGATATCGCGCACCTCTGCGCAGACGCAATCCAGCGTTTCGGGAAACACGCCGAGGGCGGCGATGATGCCGTTGGCCTCCCGGTCAATATGTGCCGGATAACAGACCCCGCGGTATTCCCTGACAACAGAAGGCGCTTCCTCGATGGAGATATCCGTGGCGTTGGAAAGAAAGTGCAGTTCCGTGCCGGTCACTTCGTCGTTCTCGTCCATAATGAGCTGGTCGCCGAAAATATCCGTCCGGTTGGGGATCAGCGTACGCCGGTTTTGCAGATATCCGTCAAACGCCATGGCGTCGTCCAGCTCTTCAAACAGACACACCGCGTGGATATCTTCGGAGGTGGTCAGCTCCATCCCCGCCACAGGGACGATCCCCTGCTTTTTGGCCGCCGCAAAAAAAGCGGGGCAGTTTTTGCAGCTGTTGTGGTCCGTCAGCGCCACGATGTTCAGCCCGTTCAGCACCGCCATACCGGCGATGTTGTTGGGCGTGTTGTCGTTATCGGCGCAGGGGGACAGACAGGAATGGATATGGAGGTCGTAATAATAACGATTCATACGTCCGGCGCTATCAGGGCCGCCAGTTCAAACGCGCCTTTTTCGGAAGCAAGGATGTTGACGCCCTTCGCGGCGGCCGTATCGATCACACTCTGCTCCAGGGAAACGCCCTCCGCCAGTACAACGGCGCTGACGTCGGAGAGCGACGCGACCGCCACGATGTTCATGTTGGACATAATGGTGATCCAGACGTTGTCCTGCTGCGCGCGTCCCATGACCCAGCTGAGCAGATCGCCGCAGTAGCCGCCGCGGATCTCTCTTTCGCCCTCCGGTACGATCACCGGGGAAAGGCCGTATTTTTCCGTCAGTTCATTGACTGTCATTCGCGTTCTCCTTCTGCTGTTCCCTCTGCTGCAGCACAACGCACTGCCGCTCCGGAGGGGCTACTCCCTTTACCCGGTCCTCCGCGTAGGCGCGGCAGGTGGGAGCGCCGCAGGCGCCGCAGTCAATGCCGGGAAGGGTCTCCCGCAGCTGCTGGATCTGCGCCATCATCCGCATGGATTCCGCCATGCTGTCGCTGAGCTTGGCCAGCGGCATATAGGTGGGGAAGGAATCGGTGATGAAGCTTTCCGGAATATAGGTCTGATCCGACGTGAGGAAATTCTTGGAAACCGGGAGATACCGCCGCACGGTCTGCAGCCGCGTTTTGGCAATGAACGGGTTTTCTATCGTCATAATGCCGCCAACACACCCGCCGATACAGGCGTTCAGCTCCACAAACTCGATCTGCGGGATATTGCCGTTCTCGATGGAATCCAGCACCTGGATACAGTTCTCGATGCCGTCCGCGTAAAGGTAATTGTCGTTGAGCAGCGCGGAGGATTCCCCGCCGCTGGAGGCCCAGCCGATGCCGATCATGCCGGCCTCGGAACCGGCGGTCTTCTTTCCGGATTTGCCGGGATTTTTCATGGCGCCCAACAGCTGGAAATAGATGTCGTTCAGCGCCACCACCACGTCCACGTGGCTTTTGTAATCGCCGTAGCCGTTACGGATGTAACTGACCTTGGCGGGGCACGGCGTGATAAAGAACACGCCGATCTCTTTATCTTTCAATTCGGGGTGCTGCGCCTTCGCCCGGTTGCGCGCCTCCATGGCGGCAATTTCCATGGGCGGCAGCAGCGGCAGGATATTGTCTTTCAGATAAGGGAATCTCAAGGATATCAGCCGGGAGATCACGGGGCAGGCGGAACTGATGACGGGTTTTTTGATACCCTCCGTCTTCAGGTACATCCGCGTATAGGCGGAAACGAACTCCGCCGCCTTGGCCACCTCAAACACGTCGTCAAAGCCGATATCCAGCAACGCCTGCAGCACCACGTCCACGTCGTCAAGCCCGTCAAACTGGCCGAACAGCGCCGGGGCGGGCATGGCCACCTTCCATTTATAATGGAGGTAATGCTCAAACTTGCTGCACATGGCCTTTTTGGCGTTGTGCGGGCAAAGCCGGATGCACTCGCCGCAATCGATGCAGCGGTCGGTATTGATCTCCGCGTGGCCGCCGTTGATCCGGATGGCCTCCGTAGGGCAGTGCCGCACGCAGGTAGTGCAGCCCGTGCACTTCTCCACATCCAGCACTACGGAATGTCTGTAGGAATCCAAAAAATCACCTTTCAACTGCAAAGAATACACATAGTGATCACAGTCCCCTTGCCCACCGTGGAATCGATCCGCATCTCATCGGTATAGCGCTTCATATTGGGAAGGCCCATACCGGCGCCGAAGCCAAGGGAACGGACGTTGTCGGTGGCGGTGGAATACCCCTCCTGCATGGCGAGATCGATATCGGGGATGCCGGGGCCGTGGTCCGAGAGGACGATGACGATACGGTCCTCAAACACGTCCACGTCGGCGGTGCCGCCGCCCGCGTGAATGACCATATTGATCTCGCCCTCGTACATGGCGATGGATACGCGCCGGATGATCTCCGGCGGGAACCCGAGCTCTCTCAGATTTTTTTTGACCTGAACAGAGGCCTGTCCCGCTGAAACAAAGTTCTCTCCGTCTACGTCAAAGTGAAAAGTCAGGGAATCGGTCATGCCGTGTGGTTGGCCCCGAGCCCGTTGGCGTAAAGCGTGCCGCAGGCCTCATACATACGCATTTTGGTGGCCAGCACGGCGATGCCGCTATCCTTCGCGATCGCCAGCATCTCGGGGTTCGGGCGTTTGGATCGGACAAAAACCACACAGATCATATCCATCATTTCAGCGGTTCTGATGACCTGCGAGTTGACAAGACCCGTCAGAAGAACAGCCTGATCCTTCACATAGGCAAGCACGTCGCTCATCATATCGCTGCCGCAGGCGGAATGGATATCGCTGCCGAGCAGTTCCTCGCCGCACAATACCTCAGCGTCAAGCAGTTCTTTCAGTTTACTGATCGTCATATTGTTTCGTTTTCTTCCTTATTCGTATTTGGCGATGATCCCGGGAAGCATATCCGGGGTCAGACGGCCGTACACGTCGCTGTTGATCATCATAACGGGCGCAAGACCGCAGGCGCCGATGCAGCGGCAGGCCTCCAGCGAGAACTTCAGATCCATGGTGCACTCGCCGGGCTCGATTTTCAGGATCTCGGAAATCTTATCGATAACGTCCTGGGAGCCCTTTACATAACAGGCTGTGCCAAGACAAACGGAAATATTGTATTTGCCTTTGGGAGAAAGCGCGAACTGGGCGTAGAAGGTGGCAACGCCGTAGACCTTTTCCAGCGGCACGTCAAGCCCTTCCGCGATCATGACCTGCACCTCGTAGGGCAGATATCCGTAAATATCCTGCGCCTTCTGCATCACGGCCATCAGATATGTTTTATCGCCGCCCGCTTCCGCGATAACCTCCTTCAGTTTCTTTTCCTGCTCTTCGGTGCCGTTGAACGGGACCTTGCTGATTTTTTTGACCATTCTGTGTTTTCCTCCATCAGTATACAAAAAATGACA
>CAMJYF010000149.1 GCA_946409885.1 uncultured Clostridia bacterium
GGCGGGGCGGCTCACGGAGCCGCGCTACGGGGTTCGCGTCAGCTCGACAAATCCCCCTTTGCCAAAAAAAACGCCGCCGCTTCCGCTGGGGGGCGGGGCGGCGGTTTGGTATATTGCGTCAGGATCGTGCCGTGGAGAGGCGTTCCGGCAGGGAGCGGAACAGCGCCTTGATATACGAAATCAGCTGCGTGAAAAATTCCTTCAGCGCCGGGAAAAAGCCTCGCTTTTCCGGGCGGACCTGCGACCGGTCCTGATTCTCCGCCGTCAGGGGCACCAGATTGCCGTCGTCGTTCAGCAGGAACTGCGGGAAAGCCGGGTCGCTGTCAACGGTCATGGCCGTTTCGGCGGTAAAAAAACGGTAGGCGAAGGCGTCCAGATACGCGGGCACGATCTGATGCTGCAGGGCGCCGATGGTCCAGGTGCTGTCCGGGAACAGGCAGGTGGAGGTATCGATCAGCCGGTCCGGGGAGATGTACCGCTCCCGGCCCTCCGCCGCGGCGGCGGCGATGTATTCATCGGGCAAAGTCTCGCCGAAGCAGGCGGTGGTGGCGCCAAAGGAGCTGTGCTTCAGGTAGGCCTTTTCGTCGGAAAGCTGTTTGGCGCCCTTTTCAATGGGGTCCGTGGCGTAGCCGTACTTGGCCAGCACCCCCACGTCCACGCCTTCGGCGTTGATCTTCCGCAGCAGGTCGTCCGCGCCGGAACGGACCTCCCGGTTGTACCCGCGGATCTTTTCGATCAGCCCGGCGTAGCGCTCCTCCTGCCCCTCAAAGACAAAGGAGATGGCCGTCTCCGTGTTTTCCTCAAACACCATGGCCCAGATGCCCGGCCAGGTGGCGTAGCCCGTCAGCATGGTCTTGCGCAGGGCGGGGCGGAACATACGGTTATACAGGGAGTTGACGGCCTGCGCGGCGATTTCCAGCCCGTAGCTTTCGTACACCGCGCGGACCAGCGCCTTCAGCAGCAGCCAGTAGGGCTGGGTAACGATATCCATGGAGTTGATCGGCACGTCCGGGATGTCGCCGTTCAACGCCTCGTCCAGCCAGTCCCGGGCGGGCTTCGCCTCAAAGCAGATGTTGCCGCTGAAGGGCGCGTCCGCGCCGGCGATGCCGCGGAAACCGGAATTCAGGAAAAACAGCCGGTTGACCTTTTCCGCGCCGTAGGCGGTCAGGTAGGCCATCACGGGGCAGACGCCCTCGCAGCGGCCCAGCAGGTTGACCTTTTCCGCCCCGGTGGCGGCACGGATGTTGTCGATGAACACGGCCAGCTGCTCCGCCGATTCCCGGGGGTCCCGCCGCCAGTCGTACTGGAACTGATAGAAATTGTACTTATAGGGACGCGCCGGGGCGGCGGGGTCAAAGGCCGGGCCCGACCCGTCCGTGGGCTCACCGTTGTCGTCGAATTTCGCTTTGGCGTACAGCTGCGACAGGTTGGCCGCCAGCTTATCGGCGTATTCGTTCACGTTTTTATCGGTGCTGAACAGCGCCGCTTTCAGAAAAGAAGGCAGACAGTCCTTCACGGCTGCCTCCAGAAAGCCCTCCGGCAGGGAAAAATCCGTGACCACCTCGCCCTGGGGATTGTAAAGGGCCCAGCCCTGCCCTATCACATAGATGGTGGGCACGTCGGCAGCGGCGGCCGCCGCCCTTTGGGGGAAGCCGACCGTGATCAGTGAAACAAAAATGACGGCTGCCACCAACAAAGAAACAGCCCGTTTTGCGCGTTGCATAACACAACCCCTTTTCTGTAATTTCTTATCAAAAATAATGATACCAGAAGAAGTTGTCTTTTCCGGTATCATTCTGTTACCATTTTTTAAACAGTATGCTAAACATCCATGTTATTACTTCAATATGGCATTAAACGCCGCGTCAGTCCGCTTTCGGAGCAAGCAGGGCGCGCAGCTTTTCCGCCACCAGCCGCAGCCACACGGAAACGGCAGGCAAATCCAGTCGCCATCCCATAAAAACACGGCGCCGGGGCGGATGGGCCGCGCCGACGCCGTGGGGGCTGATTTTTCTGTTGTAAAAACCGGGGCCGCTTACCTTCTGCCGATCTCGTCCAGGGGCAGGGGCTCAAAATCCGGGATGGCCGAAAAGACCGGCGAATCCTCTTTCAGGGAATAATCGCCCCCCGCGGGGTTGGTGAAAATGTCGTTCATTTTTTTCGGCGTAAAGACCGCGTTGCCGGAAAGGTCGCTGTACTTCTTCGGCAGGGGGTCGATCTCCCCCAGCTTGCCGCCGATGCTGACCACCACGTTGCCCGTCACCTTGCTGTAGGCGGGGTTGGGGACGAAATCGGGGCTGTTCGTATGGTCAAAATCATCGCTGAAGCGGGTCATGGCCGGGAAGGCCTTCCGCCAGGTCTCCGTCTGCCAGGGGGAGTCGTACAGGTCCTGCCACATATCCCCGTTCTGCCGGGAGGAGTGGGTGAACCAGCCGCCGTTCACCCCGTCCGCGGCCCGCTGGTCGTAGGTAAAGGGCTTCAGGTTGGTGTTCACGATGATGTTGTTGCGCACGTCCAGGTCACGGCCGCCGCCCAGCTGGATGCCGATGGAGGGGGCGTTGACGATCAGGTTGCCGTAGACCGTCTGGCCGGAGAGGGCGTCGTCCAGATAGATGCCCACCGGCTTATGATTGCCGGAGCCGATGTTGTAGATACAGTTGTAGCGGATGACATCCCCGTACCAGGTCCAGCGGCGGCCGGAGTAGATGGCCCCGGCGTCGTCCGACAGCAGGCACACGTCGTGGATCAGGTTGTATTCGATCAGGTGGTTGTTGCCGCTGTAGGTGACGGCCTCGTGGGGGGCGTTATACATCTCGTTGTGGGCGCACACGTTCCCCACGCCGTTCAGGGTGACGGCGGGCTGGTAGGTCTGGTAGATCTCGCTCCAGTCGTGGATCAGGTTGTTCTCCGCGCGGCAGCCGCCGGGGGTGAGGGTCTTCTGATCGCCGCCGGTAAGCACAATGCCGCCCCTGCCGGTGCGGGTGATCTCGTTGCCCAGGGCCAGGTTTTCGCTGCCCTCCATCACCAGCGCGTTGCCCGCCACGTTTTTGATCAGGCAGTCCGCCACGGTGACACGGTCGCCCGTGACAGTGACGGCGTCGCCCCGGGTGCCCTTGAGGGTAAAGCCCCGGAAGGTGAGGTCGCAGGCCCCGTCGACGGTGAGGATGGGTTTGGTGGTAAGGGACATATCCACCACAGAGGAAGCCAGGTCGCCGTCCGGGTACAGGTACAGCACGCCCGCGTCCCGGTCCAGGTACCACTCGCCGGGGGCGTCCAGCTCCTCAAACACGTTGAAGAAGTAATAGGGCGCGCCGGTCTTGGTGCCGTAGGTGCTGACGAATTTCGGGGAGAGGGTGCGCTCCTCCGCGTTGAAATCCCCGATGGGAGAGGAGGCGTCCGCCCAGTCGTATTTCCAGTAGCCGAACAGCCACACGTCGTCCAGCGTCTTCCACCCGGCGATCCGCTGGGCCAGTTCCGGGCTGATCCGGTAGATATCCGGCGCGGGATTGCGCATCTCGTACCAGTCCTCGCGCTTGGTCAGCGCGCCGCCCGTCTCCAGCCCGTAGCCGGTCTGCACCACCTCTTCGGTGGCCAGCCAGCCCTTATCGGGGTAGCGGGCCAGGGTCTGGCGGCGGTCGTTGACGAACAGCTCGCAGTAGATGTCGCCCACCCAGTCGCCGTCGTATTGGGCCGCGGTGTTGTAGCTGCCCACGGCGTAGATCTTGCCGTATTGGGCTTTGGTGACGCCCAGGTCGGAGAGCTTCACGCACACCACCTTGTCCCGGGCCTCCTCGCGCAGGCGGGACAGCATGGCCTTGTCCGTCACGGGGCGGAAGGCCTGCGGCGGGATGGTGGCGCCGCCGTTGAGGATCACCTCGCCGTCGCCGAAGGCGCGGTAGGTGACGGGGCAGTCCTTGGTGCCCCCGTCCTCCGCGGTGAACGTCAGGCCGTCCACCCGGTACTCGCCCGCCTTTACGGCCACGGTGATCCCCTTTACGCCGGTCTTTTCCAGGGCGCGGACGGTATCCCGCGCCTTTTCCAGCGTGGCGAAGGGGCGGGAAAGGGTGCCCTCATAGGAATCGTCGCCCCCGGCGGCGGAAACGTAGAATTGCGCGTCGGTCACAGTGGCTTCCTCCTTTTGCGTATATGAGCCTTGTATGGCCGGGGCGGGCTCCCTGGCCTGATAGGATTGGTACAGCAGCGGCAGCAGGTGGCCGGTCCACACGGGCAGCACGGTGATGGCCGCAGCGGCGGCCACGCCCGCCAGCGCGCAGATGGGGAAGGGCCGTTTGCCGGTCAGCTCCCGGAAGGTCCGCCGCCACCGGGCGTACAGCACGCAGTAGAACACCAGAAACGGCAGCAGCAGCGCCAGCACCGTCAGGTAGCTTTTTTCGCCGTTCCACAGCACGTTGTTCAGCACAAACGAAAGGGCGAAATACGCCGCGCCGAAGCAGGCGGTGAGAATGGCCGCGTGAACGGCGGCCCTCTTTTTGGCCCGCGTCCGCAGCCGCCCGGTGATGTAATCCGCCGCGAATACCCCCGCCAGCGTCAGCGCCACCAGCGCCCCATACACCGGCACGTTCCACTTCATATAGAAATAGGAAGCCGCGCCCCACACCGGCCCCAGCAGGGCAAAAACCAGCCGCGCGGCGCGGGAATACGATTGGAAGTATGCCATCATTGCCACCTTCTTTCATATGATAACGGAATGATTTGTTTGCAGACTCAGCTTCAGCAGACAGCGTCAGGACGCGGAACGGGACCTGTTCGTTCTGTCATATTCCGCCGCTTTCCGGTTCAGTTCTTCCACACTCAGATCCGGAAAAAGCTGCCGCTGCCATTTGGTATAATCAAAGTCGTTTTTGCCGGGATCAACGGCGCAAGGCGCCGTGCTGTCACTTTTGCTCATCCGAATGATTTCAATGGTCGTTCTCATGTAAACAACAGTCAAATCACTTACAGAACGTTTCCACGTAATTGTCGATGGCCGCTGCTACGATCTGCACGGCGGTGTCGCGGTCCTTTACCTCGTCCACGGCGGTCTCCTTGTTTTCCAGGCTCTTGTAGACGGAGAAGAAGTGCTTCATCTCGTCAAAGATGTGGCCGGGGAGCTGGTCGATGTTGGTATACATATTGTAGTTGGGGTCGTTGAAGGGGATGGCGATGATCTTTTCGTCGCTGCGGCCGCTGTCCAGCATGGAGATGACGCCGATGGGATAGGCCCGCACCAGCGTAAGGGATTCCAGCGGTTCGCTGCACAGCAGCAGCACGTCCAGCGGGTCGCCGTCGTCGCCGTAGGTGCGCGGGATAAAGCCGTAGTTGGCCGGGTAGTGGGTGGAGGTGTACAGGATGCGGTCCAGAATGATAAGGCCGGTCTCCTTGTCCAGCTCATATTTTTTCTTGCCGCCCTTGGGGATCTCGATCACGCAGATGAAATCCTCGGGGGTGATGCGCTTGGGGGAAATGTCGTGCCAGATGTTCGTCATGATGCGCCTCCTCGATACGATCTTTTTGATGATAACTGAATTGTAGCACAGGTTTTCCTTTTTTACAATAGCAAAAAGAGAGGTTCACGAAAAAGTGCAGGCCGGGAAAACCGGGATTTGTCGAGCCGTTGGCTCAAGTCGCAAGTCGTAAGTCGTGAGTCGTAAGC
>CAMJYF010000150.1 GCA_946409885.1 uncultured Clostridia bacterium
CTTACGACTCACGACTTGCGACTTGCGACTGATCTGTCGCGTTCAGCGGCAGATCTTCTCTCCGTCGAACACGATCACGCCGAAGCCGTCGCCGCCTTTGCCGGTCTTTACCAGCCAGTCGGCATAGGCGCGGCGCAGGGAGGTATCCCGCGGGAGCCGGTCGTAGGGCAGGTCGGCGTATTTGCCGAATACCCGCCAGTCGTTGGAAAAGCCGTCCTTTTCCGCCCAGGAGACCAGCTCAAAGTCGTCCATGAATTTCAGGATGTTGGAATTGGCCGGCAAAAACTCCCGGTGCCTGGGGTACAGCAGCCAGCTGCCGCAACAGAAGATCACCTGGCCGTCCGGGAACAGGTGTTTGTAATGCGGGTAGGCCCTTTTGTAGGAATCCAGCCGCACCTCGTCCGTCAGCGGCACGCCGGAGGAGGGGATATGGAAGTTGATGAGGGTGTCGCCCTTTTTGACGGTCTTGCCGCAGGAGGTGACGAAATCGAAGTCAAAATCGTGGACGCGCAGCTCGTACTGGAACCGCCCGTAGGCAAAGCGCTTCATCTTCAGAAAGCCGTCGTTCCAGCCCGCCACAAAGGTGCCCGGGACCTCCTTGCACTGGATGCACTCCAGCAGCTTGCAGCGCAGGTCGTCCGCCGAATCCCAGAAGATCTGCTCGTCGATCCCCGCCGCGTCATAGCGTTCCTTTAAGGTGGGCATGCAGTTGAGGATCAGCAGGAACTGGATGGTGTACTCGTTGATACCGTGTTCCGCGCCGAGGCTTTTTACCGCCTCCAGCGCCTCGCCCAGGCCGTCGGCCTCCGGGAACAGATAGCCGTTGAGGATGGCGTCGAACCGGTCGCCGAAGTCTTTGTCCTCGTCCAGCAGCTTTTCAAGCCGGGTGAACTCCTTCACGGCGACATCCGGATAACGGTAGCGCTCCATAAAAGAGATGATGAAGTCGTTGTAATGCAGCATGGAAAATCTCCCCTTTCTTCCCCCCATTGTAGCACAACCACCGCCGCGATGTAAATATCCAATCCGATATTTACGGATAAAAAAAGCGGCGCCGTCATTCACAGTACGGCGCCGCGGGGCGTTGTGCGTTATTTACCTGCCGAAGGCGGAGCGGATGACCTCTATCACCCGGGTGAAGAAATCCCGCAGCGCTTTGAGCAGATAGGAGGAGAAGGGGATCTCGTCGATGCCGCGCCGGTTGATCACGGGCTCGGTGTTTTCGCCGTAGCCCTCCTCCTGCAGGCGCTGCAGCACCAGCCGCGCCAGCGCCTCGTTGCCCACCGCGCTGGGATGGACGGTATCCACGGCGATATATTCCGGGTGGCCCTCCATCACGGGGATCGTATCCACCAGATAGAACGCGCCGGGGTTTGCCGCCAGGTATTCGGTGATAACCGCGTTGATGCGGTCGGTGGCCAGACCGTAGAAATCCCGCAGCGCGTCAAAACGGGGGTTGTACAGGGTCTGCACGAACAGGGCCACGCCGGGATTGGCGGTTTTCAGCAGGTCCACGATCTCCGCGAAATACGCGCGGAAATTGTTCTGAATGTCGTTGACGATCTTGTAGTTGCCCTGCGATACCTCCGCAAAGATCTGCGGCAGGTTCTGCTGCAGGTAGTCGTTGCCGCCGATGGAAAGGCTGATGATATCGGCCCTGGCCACGTCGGCCGCCACGTCCTCCCGGCCCAGCAGCTCAATGAGATCCCAGCTGCGCAGGCCGTTGACGCCGTAGTTGACGTAGGTGTAGCCGTTGGTATCGGCCACGATCCTGCCGTAGGCCGCGTCGCCGCGGTTGTATACGCCGGAACCCTGGGCAATGGAATCGCCCAGCACCACGTAATGCGGCGCGTCCTCCGCCAGGGCGGGCAGCAGGCAGGCAAACGCCAGGCAGCAGGAAAGAAGAAGGCAAAGAACTTTTTTCACGGTGATGACTCCTTTCAGAAAACGCTGTGTTTATTTGACGTAATCGGTCAGCCTGACCAGATTGATGGAGGCCCGCAGGATCAGCCGCGCGTCTTCGGGCTCCACCGTGCCGTCGTTGTTCGCGTCGGCGGTGACGTAGGCCGCGGAGGCGGGGGTCATGGCCTTTTCCAGGCCTACGGAGCAGCGCAGGGCCAGGCGGGCGTCGGCGGGGGTCAGGGCGCCGTCCGCGTCCACGTCGCCGAGGACGCCTTTGGACATGGCGGTGGAACCGCACACGTCGCAGGCGCCGTTGCCGTCCGCGTCCCTGTGGGGCGCGAACGTGCCGGGCATCATGAGGCCGCAGCCCTCACGGACGCAGGCGAACCAGTGGTACAGCGGGCTGACGCTGTATTCGGCCGCGGGCTTGTGGCCGATGGGGCCGCTGACGGTCAGGGCGTCCTTCGCCACCTCCCGCTCGCCCTTTTCGTCGGAGAACCACTTGCCGCAGGAGCATTCGTAGTGGGCGGCGAGACCGTCCGCCTCGCAGGCGGCCTTCGCGGCAACGTAGACGGGGTTGTGCTTGTGGTCGCCCGCGGGAGACGGCGCGGAGGAGGAGGTTTCGCACACCACGTTCATGGTGACGGCGCCGCTTTTCAGGCCCACGTCGAAGGTGTAGGTGACGGGGCTTTCCGGCGCGGCGGGGAAGACCGCTTTGCCGGTTTTGGCGTCGTAGGCGGCGGGGGCGAGGTTTTTATCGAACACGGAGATCACCCGCGTGAGAGCCGCTTCGCTCACGCAGGCGGTAAGATCGACGGCGTATTTGCCGTCCGAAGCGGCCACGGTAAGGGGCTTGCCCGTCTGTCGGCCCGCCGTTACGCCGCCGGGCAGCAGGTTGATGTTGGCGCTCAGGTCAAGAGAGGTCAGCCGGTTGCCCGCGCAGTTGAGGGCGGTCAGCTCCCGGTTGGCGCTGACGTCCAGCTCCGTCAGCCGGCAGTTTGTCACGGACAGCTGCTTTAAGGCGGGCAGGAATTCCACGCCCCGCAGGCTGGCGGCGGCACTGTCCGCCAGCGTAAGGGAGGTGATCTTTTCCGCCTCGGCGGCGCTCAGCAGGCCGTCGCCGTCGGCGTCGAAGGGTTTGATTTTGTTCAGGAACGCCTCGTCCGGGAAGTTCTTGTCGCACAGGTGCAGTCTGCCGTTGCGCACGTAGCCGTCGCGGCCGTTGAAGGTCCCCTTGACGCAGTCGGCCTCGCCCCTGGCCAGGGGGGCCGTCACCTCCATATAGGGGATCTCGCCCGCGGCGGGGGAGGTGAAGTAGGAATAGGTCAGCGAGGCGGGCGGCGCGGTGAAGGTGACCGTGCCGGTCTTGCTGTCGTAGCGGGCGCCCGCGTCTCCGCCGGCGGAGGTGGCCGCCCGGACCGCCGTTACGCTGTGCAGATGGTCGGCGCCCACCGTCTGAGACAGATCCATGTCGTAGGAGCCGTTTCGGTCAATATAACGCAGGTCCTCCAGGGCCTGTCCGCCCAGTGTGACGGCGGCGGGGTCCAGCGCCTTGCAGGCGGAAAGATCCAGCGCGGCCAGCCGGTTGCCGGAGCAATCCAGCGTCCGCAGGGAGGCGCAGCCGGAAAGATCCAGCGCGGTCAGCCGGTTGTTGGCGCAGTTTAAGGAGGTCAGCCCCTTCAGCAGCCCGGCGGGCAGCTGTTCCAGCCGGTTGCCGGAGCAATCCAGCGTTTTGAGGGCGATAAAGAACGCAAGCCCGGTCAGGTCCGCCACCCCGCGCTTAGGGAAAGACAGCGTTTCGGCCAGCAGCTCTTTTTCCGTCAGGGTGTGGCCGTCCCTGGCGGCCAGGGTGCGCAGGAAGCCGCGCAGGGCGGCGTCCGGAAAGTTCTTTTCACAGATCATCAGCCGTCCCGCGACGGTGCGGGCGGGCTTTCCGGCAAAGGAGCCGTCGATGCAGGGGTAGACCCTTACCGTCATCGGAATGACCTTTTTTTCGTCGGGGTGGTTGGCGTTCACCGTGTACTCGGCGTAAAGCGCCCCCTGGGGGAAGGCCGCCCGGCCGCCCTGCTCGTTCATCGTCTCCTCCCGGCCGTCCGCGAAAAACGCGCCGAAGGCGATGATGCAGTCCGAGGTCCACTTGCCCAGCATTTTGGAAACGTCGATGTTCTGCTTGGCGGGGTCGTAGTTATACTCCACGATCTGCGGGGAAAGCGTGTAGGTGGTCAGGGCCGTGTTGGCGGTCAGATCCAGCACGGAAAGGGCGTTGCCGCCGCATTTCAGCGCGGTCAGCTTCCGGTTGGCGGAAAGATCCAGCGCTTTCAGCAGGTTGTCGGAGCAGTCCAGCGTGGTGAGGTCGGCAAAGTAGCCCACGCCCGTCAGATCCGCAATGCCCCTGCCGGCGCAGCCCAGAAACGTGGCGCCGGCGGCTTCCGTTTCGCTGAGCGCGCCGTCGCCGTCCCGGTCAAAGGAGGCGAGATACGCGCGGAACGCCCCGTCGGGGATGTTGTTGGCGCACAGGTGCAGCGCGCCCTCGGCGGTGACGCAGGCGGCCTGCCCCGCAAAGGCGCCCGCCCTCTGTCCGTCGCAGTTGTTGGCTGCGAAGGCGGCGGGCAGCGCCGTCAGCGCCAGGCACAGCGCCAGCAGCAGACACACCGCCGCGTTGATATGTTTTTTCATTACGATCACCTTTCCTCTCATCAGCGATAAACAGAATCAATGCCCAGGTATTCCTCCAGGCACAGGCCGCTGTCGTAAACGGCTTTCGCGGTCTCCCGGCCCAGGTAGCGGATGTGCCAGGGCTCGTACATATAACCGGTGACGCTCACCTTGTCGGCAGGGTAGCGCAGGATGAAGCCGTACTCCCAGCAGTGCTCGTTGACCCATTTCCCCTCCGCCGTGTAGGCGAAATCGGAGGTGATGGTGTTCAGGTCGATGGCCAGGCCGCTCTGGTGTTCGGAATGGCCGGGCCGGGCGGAATAGGTGTCCGCGGCCGCCTGGCCGTCCCTGTCGCAGTAGCGCTGGTACAGGGAGGACTGCAGCTCATAGGAGCGGAAGCCGGAGGAGATGTACAGGTCCAGCCCCTCCTCCTCCGCCGCGGCCTGCATCTCGTAAAAGGCGCTTTCGCACTCGTCGGTCAGGCCGCCGGGATCGTAGGAGCGGGGCAGCGGGTAGCTTTTGTTGACCACCAGAATGCCGCCGATGTAGGTGGGGCTGACGGGATCCTCCGCCTGCGGGGCGGCGGGTTCCGCGGCGGAGGGGGCCTCCGTCGCCGGGGCCGTTTCGCCGGTTTGCGCGGGGTTGGCGGTCTGCTGTTCCCCGGACCGCGTCGTCTGGTCGGCATCCGGCGCGGCGGTCTGTTCCGTGGCGGCGGGCTGCCCCGGCGCCGCCGTTCCGCTTTCGCCCGCGGGGGGAGCCGCCGGTGGCGCGGCCGTTTGCGGGGTGGTGAGCCGCAGTGTGATGCGGTAGGCCGCCGTGAACGCCAGCAGCACGAGCGCCGCGGACAGAACGGCCAGCAGGATTCGTTTGGTTGTTGTGCTCATGGATCGGTTCCCTTCCACCGTCCCCGCCGGGGACGGCCCGGCTGACTGCCGGATTATCGCTTTGTTTGATAACAATATATTATAGCCATTTTGGGGGCGGAATGTCAAGCCTATTAAATATATTTATTGTCCCCCGTAAAAAAATTCATGATTGGGCGGGGAAAAAGCGGTTTTCTTTTCCGGCGGGAT
>CAMJYF010000151.1 GCA_946409885.1 uncultured Clostridia bacterium
GCTGGTGATCGCCGGGGGCTGCCACGCCTATTTCGGCTGCTACGGCCAACAGAAGAACGATGGCGTTCCTGCCATCTCCCAGACAGAACAGATCAAACTGACCGCCGAAGCGGCCGCCGCGTTTATGAAATAACAGCTGCGAGCCGGTAGTTTTAATCTCTTTTTAAGCCAGCGCTGGTACTATTTTGCAGAGAGATCACAGGAGAGAATGGGTAGCTATGTTTGATTTCAACGAAAGCATCGCCAACAATACCGCGAAAAAACCGCTGATCTGCGCCCACAGAGGCGTCAGCGGGGGCAATATCCCCTGCAATACCCTGGCCGCCTTTTCCGCCGCCCTGGCGCAGGGGGCCGATATGATCGAGCTGGATGTGACCGGCAGCCGCGACGGGGAATTCTTCGTGTTCCATCCGGGCAAGGAATCCGCGCATCTGCGGTCCCACCGCCTGATTTCCGCCATGAAAAGCGCCCGCGTGAGCAAGCTGCGCTATGTGAACCAGGACAACGACGAGACCCAGTTCGGCGTAGACAAACTCTGCGACATCCTTGATTTCCTGAAGGGAAAGTGCTATATCAACGTGGACAAATTCTGGACGGATATCCCGGGGATCAGCAAGGAGATCCGCCGGGTGGGCGTGGAAAAGCAGGTGATCGTCAAAACCGCTCTGAAGGACAAATACCTGCAGCCCCTGAAGGAATGCGCGGCCGATTTCATGTTCATGCCCATCGTGCGGAATCAGGATACCGTCACCGATATGCTGGTATCCCAGGGGATCAACTGCGTCGGCGCGGAGGTCCTTTTTGAAGAGGACAGCGCCCCCGTCGCCTCCCGTGAATATATCGAAGCCATGCATAAAAAAGGCATGGTCCTGTTTGCCAACGCCATCGTTTACAATTACAGGGACGTGCTCAGCGCCGGTCACAACGACGACATCTCCGCCGCCGGCGAGCCGGAACGCGGCTGGGGCTGGCTGATCGACCGTCAGTTCGATATCATCCAGACCGACTGGTGCGGCATGCTGCGTTCCTTTATGAATCAGAGAAAAGAGGGCTAAATATGTACAAAAGAATCCTGGCTGTGCTGATCGCCGCCGCTCTGCTGCTGGCGCTCGCCTCCTGCGGGGCAAAAGACAAGGTCGCCACCGCCTCCGACGCCACCGGTACCGATGCTTCCGGCGGGGTTTCCACCGCCGACGGTCTGTCGCTTCGCCGCGATGAGGCTGCCAACGCCGCCGTCGTCTATTTTTCCCATAACGACGTCATCAAAGAGGCTGCGGAATTTGCCGCTTCTTTGCGCGGCATGGACCTGATCGAGATCACCCCCCAGAAAGAATACCCCGACGACGAGACGGCGCTGGCCGAGCGGATCAAAGAGGAAAAAGAGAAAAGCGTCCGTCCCGCCCTGAAGGACCAGCCGAAGGATCTGAACGACTATGATATCCTGTTCATCGGGTTCCCCGTATGGGAAGGCACCATCCCCATGGCGGTGGCTACCTTCCTGGAGGATTACGACATGGTGGATAAGGCGCTGGTGCCCTTCTGCTGGGCCCCGGACGGCGAGGTGGGCGAAAGCCTGAACGACATCGCCTCCCTCTGCCGCTACAGCGCCATCACCTCGGCGTATATGATCCCCGGGGGCGATTTCAAAAACAACGAACCTGTTTTTGAAGGATGGATGGATCAGACGCTGTTTGGATGAGAAAAACAGCTGATCTTCTGTTGTATTAACATCAAGGATCTCTGAACGACCGACGTTCAGGGATCCTTGTTTCTCTTTGACGTATGGACTTATGGCGCGGGGATTATAAGGGCTGCCTCATTACCGGCTGCAGCTGCTTCCCTTCCAGCGCGCGCAGCATGGCCTCTTGCGTCAGGGAAAAATCAGCGACGACGGAGGTGGGTTTGTGTTCGCTGTCGTCCTGACGGTACGGGATGAAATACACGTTTTTGTAGTTCTGCAGCTGACCGATGTTTTTCGCCGCGCCGGACAGGGCGTCGTTGGTGGAAACGGCGATCAACAACGGCCTTGCGTTGCGCAGGTGCGATTTGGCCGCCAGCGTAACAGGCGTATCGGCCACGCCGCCCGCCAGCTTTGCCAGCGTATTGCCCGTACAGGGCTCGATGATGAGGATATCCAGCAGCTTTCGCGGGCCGATGGGCTCCGCGCCGGGCAGGGTCATAATGATCTTTCTGCCGCAGGCCGCCTCGATCCGCCGGATATGGTCTTCCGCCCTGCCAAAGCGTGTATCAAGCGCCGCGGCGTTGAAGCTCATGATGGGATAGAGGTCGTGTCCCTCCTCCGCCAGCGCTTCCAGCTGCGGGATCACCTGTGAAAAGGTGCAGAAGGAGCCGCACAGGGCGAATCCGATGTGAAGGGGATTCATAGGTTCGCCTCCTTTATCATGCCGAAGACGGTATCGGCAATCAGGATGCCTGCGGTGCCGGGGGCTGTTTTGCCGGGCTGCGAGAAGGCCTTGACCAGTTCCCTTCCGTATTGTTTACAGGCTTCAAAATCCACCCCGTAGGGGGCGCCGGCCGCCTCCACGATCAGGCAGTCCGGCCGCGCGTTCCGTACGGCTTCCGCCGTCACCACAGGGGCGGGAACGGTATTGACGATCACGTCGTAGCGGTCCGTTTGTCCGGGCAGATCACCGATCGCCTCCGTGCGCAGACAGGCCGTCTCCGCCTTTGCCCGCTGCGCGGGTGACCTGGCGTAGACCGTCACCTCCGCGCCCAGCGCTTTCAGGGCGCGGCAGACAAAGTAACTCACCCGGCCGTAGCCCGTCACCGCGGCCTTCATCCGCCATACCGTTATGGGCGTTTTTTCGATGACGATCCCCAGGATCCCCTCCGCCGTCAGCAGCGCGTTCTTCACCGTCAGCGCTTCGTCCCGGTAATAGTCGAACACCTCGGCCCCCTTTGCAGAAAGGGTTTTAATCAGTCCCTCCGGCGCCATTCCCGGAAAGACGACGGCCCCGGGCCGGACCAGCGTTTCCAGCTCCCGCAGGGAAAGCTCCTCCCGCGCGAAGGGCGCGTTCAGGGCGCGGCCGTTCTTGGTACAGGGCAGCGGCAACACCGCCGCGTCGCAGGCCATCGCCTCCCGCGGCGAAGGGACAGAGGGAACCGGCAGCTCCCCGCCGAAATCCTCAAAGCCCCACACGCAAACGGCAAGGCCGTGTTCCGCCAGCCGCCGGGCCGTATATATCTGTCTGGTGTCGCCCCCGACGACACAGACGGTTTTTATCGTTTTCAAAAAGAATACCTCCTCGATTTCAGCATATGCCGCTTCCGGTTTTGTGTGAAAATCTTCCATCCTGCGGCGCTGAGATCAAAATTCACCGTTGCAACCTCCCTCGGAATGTGCTATGATAATAAAAAGACATTGACCGTTGGGAGGATCATATCATGCCGCAGAACAAACCGCTGCTGATTGGCTACCATACCGATATCTTCAAGCATTTCAGTCACAACCCCAAATTCGATCTGATGGCAAAAACCGGCAAGGGCGTCGATTTTGTGCTCTGCCATGTGGATACCGTCAGCGGCACCTATCAGGACAACCTGGACCACGCCGAAAAGACCGCCAGGGCCTTTACGGAGCTGGGCGTGCCCTTCATCGCCTGCTACGAGGGGCAGAATTTCAACCTGGAGCAGAAGACCACCGACGGCCACGACTGGGTCCACCGGGGCGACGGCACGCACCTGCTGCGCCTGACGCCCGATTACCTGGAAAAGCTCAACAGCGAGGGCAACTGCCTGGGCTTTATGTACGACGAGCTGGAGCACGTCATCATCAACCGCAACATCTCGCTGGCGCTGGAATCTCATTTTAAAGTGGACAGACCTGCTTTCCCGGTTTCCGTCAGCAGAGATCCGGTGGTGCAGGGCGAGCTGCTCAGCGCCCAGCTGCGGGATTACGCCGCGCAGCTGAAGCAATACGGGGCAAAAACCGTCTCCGGTGAACACGTTTTCCCGGTGCTGTTCCATATGTTTGCCAAAAACGGCATCATCCCCAATTTCAAATCGCAAAAGGAATCCTTTTCCAACGTGCAGTTCGCCATCGCCGCCGGGGCCGCGAAGCAGTACGGCACGCCCCTGTGGAACTGTGTGGACCTGTGGTGCCGCATGACCTACCCAGGCCACACAGCGCTGGAAATGTACAACAACCTGGTGTTCGCCTACCTGATGGGTGTGGACCGGGTATACGTGGAAAGCACCGACGCGTTTATGGACAACGAAGGCCATCTGACGGATTACGGCAGGATGTTCCGCCGGTTCTGCGACGAATACAAAGGCCGTGAAAGAACCTACAACGTGGCGGATTATCAGCCTAAGATCGGCATCGTCCGCTATGACGATACCTTCTGGGGGCAGGGCCGCGTAAAGTGGATGTGGCGGAACATGCTCTTCGGCAACCCGGCCATCAAAGCGGACGCCAAATGCAAAGAGTGGATCAAAGTCTTCGATATGATCACCCACGGCGAAACCGGCGGGGGCGGCATTTCCTGGGGCCGGGTGGAGTTACGTTCCCTCACCCGCCACCGTTCCTTTGCCTCGATGAACAATGCCGTGGTATACGACGAAAACGCCACGGAAAAGGAGCTTGCCACCCTGAAGCTGTGCTTCCTGTGTGGCTATACGGTCAGCAAAGAAACGCTGGCGGCCGCCGCAAAGCTGGTGAAAGAGAACGGCCTGACCGTCGTCGCCCCGGAACGCTTTGCCCCCAAGGGCTGCACGTTGGCCAAAGGGCAGGCGTTTACGGAATACCCCGACGGCAAGGGCGTGTGGATCGTCACCAAGAACTTCCATTCCCCCCAACTGAAAAAACGGTTGTCCGGCTTTTTAGGCAACAAAGGAGAAATGCGCTACGTCTTTGCGGGCGAGGAATTCCGCTTCCGCATCGATCAGGACGGAGACGGCTATACAAGAATATGATTCAACTGATTGCCACTGATTATGACGGCACCTTTTGCCGGAACGGGCAGATCGATCCGAAATACCGTACTTCGATCTGCGATTTTCGCAGGGCAGGCGGGTTGTTCGGCTTTGTCACCGGCCGCGGCACGGATTTTTTCCGTACCGTAAAGGAACAGGGCGTGACGGCGGATTTCTTCTGCCTGTACAACGGCTCCCTGCTGGCTCTGCCGGACGGCACGACGGTAAAGGAATACCGCATCCCGCGGGAAGATTTTACGGCGCTGGAAGCGTTTTTTGCCGCCTCCCCCACCGCCCGGTACTTTGACCGGGCGACCGACGCGCCGTACTACCCCCACTACTATGCCACATACGGCACGCCGGAGCTGGCGCTGGCCGCCGCGGAGGAAGTCAACCGTCTCTACGGCGACCGGGTGACGGCCTTTGTCAACGGCGTACACGTCAACATCGGCAAAAAAGGCAGCAGCAAAACACAGGGCGTGCTGGACGCGCTGGACTGGTTCGGGCTGCCGAAAGAAAGCGCCGCCGTCTTCGGCGACGATTTCAACGATCTGGATATGATCGTCTCCCTCAACGGCTGGGCCGTTTCCTCCGCCCGCCCGGCGGTGCTGGCCAAAGCGCCGCACGTCTGCGAAGGCATTGGCGCGGCCGCCGCGCAATTTATCAAAGAAAACCGCTGGAGCAAATCATGAAG
>CAMJYF010000152.1 GCA_946409885.1 uncultured Clostridia bacterium
CCGCCGGGGGCCACGTCGCCGTTTTTGTAGAAATCCATGATATCGCCGTCGGTCTGCATGTTGTCCGAAAGCTTGAAGTTGAAATGGACGCGGCCTTCGGTCAGGCCCAGCGCGGCGGCGGGGATGGTCAGCGTCATGCGGTTGCCCTTGACGGTATAGGTCGCCGTGCCGGTCTGCTCAAACGCCCAGCCGCCGAGGGAGCGTTCGATCGTCACGCTGTCTTCTGTCGCGTTTTCGCGGTTGACAACGTACTCAAAACCCTCCCAGTTAGGCGAAACGCCGGTGGGGTCGGTATCGATGAATATCCGCATCCAGGCGGGATCGGTATAAGGCGTGATGTCGTTTTTGGTATAAATGGTCATGGTGATATTTTTCCCGTCGTCCCGTACGGCAGCCTTCACAAAGTCGTTGCGCATGGTGTCCGACGTAAAATGCTCGCCCTGCCAGCCGTCGCTGTCGCGCTTTAAGGTGCTGTTGGCGTAGTGGAAATAGGTCTTCACCCCGGCGGCCTGCGCCGTTTCGGCGGAAACGCCCTTGAAGCGGCGGATGTTGGCCGCCAGCTGATAATAGAAGTGGTCCTTCAGAATGCCGTCCGCCGGTTCGATATCCCGGCTGAATTCGTCGCTGAACTGGTCCGGGAAGGCGTTGGGCGTGCCCTGCCATTCCTGCCAGCGGCCGGCGATCCACTCGTTCCAGCCGGTGACGAAGATGAAATCGGGATCGGCCTTGATGGCGTTATCCCACTGCTGCTGGAAGTTGACGCCGTACAGCAGCGCGTTTTCCATATCAGAATTGACCGTGACGGTCTTCCCCGCCGTCTCATAAGAATAGCTGTATTCGCCCTCCGAATAAGCGCGGCCCTGTACGTCCGCGTCGGCGTTCATGGCCACCAGCTGCCCGTCCGCGGCGTTCTGGGCCACGGAAACGCACATCTGTTCCACCCGGCCATTGACGGAAACGCCGTACTTTGCCTGCGGGTAGGCGCTGCACCAGCCCCACGCCCTTTTGGAATAGGCGGTATCACGGGAAAAATAGCCGGGGTCGTTGGCGCGGAAGGTAAAGAAATCCAGAATCGCCTTTTCCGTGGCGTCCTTTTTGTTCAGCCCGGAGGAATGCGCCATGATCAGCGGCTTGCCGTCCCACAGGAACCACAGGTCGCTGTACCGGCCCTTGCTGTAGACGCGCTCATACAGGTTTTTCAGCGAAGTGGTGGTATCCGCGCCGTCGTTGAAGGGCAGCATAAAGGCCACCTTCGGCACGTTGACGCCGTCCTCCTTCGCCTGTTCAAACACCTCAAACAGCGCCTCATAGCTCTCGTCCCAGGTGGCGGTGCCGTTGGTGCAGTCAAAGAAGATCACGTCCACGCCCGCGTCCGCCAGCAGCTCCGCGTGCTTGCGCAGCACATAGGCGTCCGTATCCCGGTAGTAACCGAACAGGGGCTTGTTCCAATAGTGGGGATAGCCGCTGTAGGTGTTCTCCCACAGGGGGGAATCAAAGTCGTGCAGAATTTCCGGGTGCTCCGCCAGGATCTCCGTGGCGTTTTTGGCGGCCAGGGACCGGGCAAAATTGGTGTGCCAGATCCAGTAGAACATCCCCACGAACTTGCGGTCGTTCTTTTCCCGCACCTCTCCTTTAAGGGGAAGGGTACGGCCGAGACCGTCCACCGCCGCCCAGGTATCCGGGCGGATATCGGCGGGCGCGTCCACTCGGCGGTTGGGGCTGCCGAAGAACCAGGGCGCCAGCGAGGTAAACGCGGTAAGAAGGGAGAGAAAACAGGACAACAGTTTTTCCAGCATATGGTTTTACTCCTTTCAGTAGACGAAATCAGTATATTCCGCAGTGCTTTCAAAATGCAGATATTTATCCTTGAAAGTAAAGATGCCGACCCGGGCGGAGCCGATATCCACCTCCGCGGGAACGGTATGCTTCAGGGAAACGAAGCGCCCGTCCTGCGAGAGTTCCGCCGTGACCGTGAGATCGTGATAGCGCACATGTACGCCGGAATAGGCCTTCAGCTGGGAAATGTCGCTCAGGATCGGCACGATCTGCGTATCCCAGAAGAACACGGCGTCCGTCACCTTTCCCAGGAAGCTGTCCGCTTCGTTGGGGGTATCCTCGTCGTCAAAGACCAGCGTGACAAGGCAGTTGGAGCCGGAGGCCACGCATTCCGCGGACCGGATGACGGAGTAATCCTCCAGACGGAAGCCGGGAAACCTAGCCTTGGCGAATTCCGTCCCCTTGGTATAGGTCTCCGTTTCGGCGCTCTCCGGCGGAACGACGTACTGGTCGAACGCGCCGCTGATGATGCCGTCCACAAAGGTGATCCCCGTCAGGTTCAGCTCCGAGATGGTCTGCCAGGACCGGCGGCGGTAGCCCGCCTGGCCCTCCTCCTTGACCCTGTTCACCGCCTGCTTGTAGAAATCGGCGATCTCCGAAGCGGTCCGGGGCATCACGAAGGCTTCTTCCGTGCCGCCGGGGAGAACTTCCTCACCGGCGCCGCCCTTCAGGATGACGATCACCGCCCCCGCCAGCAGCACGATCACGGCGCAAAGGCCGAGGATGATCCATTTCAGCCGCTTCGTCTGCCGGTCGTTCCCGTCTTTTCCGGGAGGATCCGGCAGCAGCGAGGGATCAGGCGGCGCGGGACCGGACGGATCCTCCGCGGGGGGCTCCTCCGCCGCGGGGGAAGGCGCCGCCGCTTCCGGCTGTTTGTCCAGCCAGGGCGGCGTGGGAGATCCTTCGTCCGCCGCCGGAGCGCCCGGCGCGTAACGGGGCGGACGCGCGGACGGATCACGCGCCGGCGCGGAAGTCGCCTCCCCGGTCCTGCCCGCGGGAGAGACCGGCGCCACACGGGTCCGGCGGTCCTCCTCCGGCCTTCCGCCGAAATTGAACATGGCGGAGGCATGGTCGATGTAGGCCGTTCCGGGCAGGTCGTGATCCTCCCGTCCGTCCGGCGATTTTTCCGCGTCGCCGCCGGCCGGTTCCCGTTCCGGCAGCTCCCGGTCCTCCGGTTCCGGCTCCCGGAACACGCGCTCGTCCACTTTCCTCACCTGCCCGTTTAATTTTCTGTCGTTCATTATAACATACCGCCGCGCAAAAAACAACCATATTTCTGTCGCCGGGAGAGACGTTTCCGTGCCGCGCAGAAAAAGAAGAAGGCGGCGACGGAAACGCCCCGTTTTTCTTTTCCCCCGCCGGAAAAAACGGTGGACTTTTCCGGACGGATGTGCTATGCTGATACCGTAACAAAAAAAGGGAACGCGGGGGATTCTTCCCCGCGGAAGGGACGGTACGCATGACGATTCTGGTAGATATGGACGACACCATAGAAAACCTGCTGAAGGCATGGGTGGAGGGCGTCAACCGGGCCTACGGCCGCGCCGCTTCTTATGACGACGTGACGGAATGGAACGTGGCCTCGGCCTTTCCGGGGCTGACCTGGGAGCAGGTCTACGCCATCCCCATGCGGCCCGGCTTCTGGCGGACCGTGGAGCCCATTCCCGGCGCGGCGGAGACGCTGAAAAAGTGGATGGACAAGGGCCACGAGGTGCTGATCGTCACCGCCACCCCATTCGATTCCGTTCCGGAAAAGATCGGCGGGTATCTGTTTGAGCACTTTCCCTTTTTAAGCTGGGACCAGGTGATCATCACCGGCAGAAAGCAGCGGGTGAAGGGCGACGTGCTGATCGACGACGGCCCCCACAATTTAGAAGGGGGCGAGTATCATAAAATTCTGGTGACCGCCCCGCACAACAAAACCTACGACGCGGAGGCCCACGGGATGCTCCGCGTGAACAACTGGCAGGAGATCGAACGTGCCGTGGCGGCGATGGCGACCGCCCGGGGAGAAGAACGGAGCGCGGATCAACCGTGACCGAACGCGGAGAGGAGCATATATGAATTTTCAGGACGCGGTAACGCAATACCGGAAGACGCCGACGGACGAGACCCTTTACGCCGCCGCCAAAGCCCTTTGCGGGGAGCTGACGCTGCGCGAAAAGCTGCGGATGCTCTCCGGCAGGCAGTTCTTTCTGTTCAACGGGTTTGACCTGATCACCAAACGGCGCAAATACAATTACCGCCCCTGCCTGGCCGGGGGCGTCAAACGGCTGGGCATTCCGCCGGTGGCCTTTTCCGACGGGCCGCGGGGCGTGGTGATGGGCGACAGCACCTGCTTCCCCGTTTCCATGGCGCGGGGCGCCTCCTTCAACGAGGCGCTGGAATATGAGATCGGCAGCGCCATTGCGGACGAGGTGACGGCGCAGGGCGGCAACTACTTTGCCGGTATCTGCGTCAATCTGCTGCGCAATCCCCGCTGGGGCAGGGCCCAGGAGACCTACGGCGAGGATCCGTTTCTGCTGGGCCGCATGGGCGCGGCTCTGACAAGGGCGGTGCAGGAGAAAGGGGTGATCGCCTGCCCCAAGCACTACGCCGTGAACAGCATCGAAAACATCCGGTTCGACGTGAACGTGCTGGCGGACGAAAAGACACTGCACGAGGTCTATCTGCCCCACTTCAAAGCCTGCGTGGACGCGGGCGCCATGTCCATCATGGGGGCCTACAACCTATTCCGGGGCGAACACTGCTGCGAAAGCCGCTGCCTGCTGAAGGACGTGCTGCGGGACCAATGGGGCTTTACCGGCTTTACCATTTCCGACTTTCTCTTCGGCGTGCGCAGCGCTTCCCGCGCCATAAAGGCGGGGCTGGATATCGAAATGCCCCAAAAGCTGCGCTACGCCGCCCTGCCGCTGGACCTGAAAACGGGAAAGATCTCCCTGGCCGATATCGACGCCTCCGTGCAGAGCGTGATGCGGGGGCTCATTAAGATCACACCACGGCTGCGTCCCGCGCCGAAATCCGTGATCGCCTGCCAAAAGCATACGGAACTGGCAAAACGGGCCGCGCTGGAGGGGACCGTTCTGCTGAAAAACAACGGCGTTCTGCCGCTGGCCCCAGGAAAGAAGATCGCCGTGATCGGCCGGTACGCCGATAAGATCAACGTGGGCGACCACGGCTCCAGTTCCGTACACGCGCCCTACACCGTCACCCCCTACCGGGGGCTGTGCCGGGTATACGGCAAAGAAAACGTAACGCTGTGCGAGGGGACGGATTTTTCCGCGATGACGCAGGCCATCCAAGCCTGCGACGCGGTGCTGCTGTGCGTGGGCAGCGACTACCGCCAGGAGGGCGAAAACCTGGCCAACTTTTCCAAAAGCGACAACGTGACGGAAAAAGCCATGGGCGGCGACCGCTATTCCCTGCGCCTCCCCGCCGAGGAAGTGGCCCTGATCCACCGCGCCCGCGCCGCTTTCGGCAGGGTGATCGTCAACATCATCGGCGGCAGCGCCTATATCATCGGGGAATGGCAGGACGAGGCCGACGCCATCCTCCACTCCTTTTACGGCGGCATGGAGGGCGGCAGCGCGCTGGCGGAGCTGCTGTCGGGCAAAGAAAACCCCAGCGGCCGCCTGCCCTTTACCATGGCGGAACGTGAGGAAGACTACCCGGATTTCCTGTTCCCGGGCGACAAAACGCGGGATATCACCTACGGTTTTTACCACGGCTATACCCTGCTGGACAAAGAAGGAAAAAAGGCCGCGTACCCCTTCGGCTTC
>CAMJYF010000153.1 GCA_946409885.1 uncultured Clostridia bacterium
CCGTTGGAGTAGGTGGTGCAGTTCACGTTGGCGTCGTCGTAGCCGTATACGTTGTCGGCGCTCAGGGCGGCAAGGGCCTCGTCCATGCCGGGGCGGTCCTCGCTCTGGTACACGCCGTCGTTGGCGCCTTCTGCCACCTGCCAATGGTTGCTGGCCGTATCCTCAAACACGACGAAATCGTCCTCGTAATACATGATGGTGGCGGGCACCACGGAGACGGAGGCGTACAGGTACCAGATCTTGCCGTCCACGTTCAGCGAGAAGGCCATGCCGACTGCGTCCTTTTCGCTCATGGTCATGTCGGTGGGGGTGTAGGTCAGCTTGCCCTCCGCGTAGGAGACCGTGCCGTGGGGATATACGGCGGCGGCGCTGTCGAAGCCCGCGGGCAGGGTATCGGTGGCGGAAAAGGCCGCCGTGCCGGGAGTGGCGATCCCCACAAAGGTGGGATCCACGCCCAGAACGTTGTTGAAATACTCCGCTACGCTGACCTGTACCGGCAGGCCGTAGTCGATGACCACCGCCTGGTCGCCCAGCTTGGGAATGTTGGTGGCGGTGATGCTGTTGGCGGTGCCGCCGGTGGTGATCTCCACCTTTTGATACAGGTAGAAGTCGGTGCCCCTTGAGGAGCTGGCGTTGACGGTGAAATTGGAAGCGCCGTATACGAAATACCTGGTATAGTTCTGTGTGCTGCCCCACCAGGCCTGCGTGTAGGTGCCGGACAGCTTTCCGTGCCAGCCGCTGTCGGTGTAGCGGATGGGGGTGGCGTTGCTCTGGGGCAGAAGGTAAGCGCCGCTGTTGCTGACGGAGAGATAGTCGCTGCCGTTGTGGAGATATCCGTTGGAATCATACGTCCATACGGCGTTCTCCGGCACTTCGCTGAGCCATCTGGTGTGGGTATAGCCCCCGGCGGAGATGGCCTCCGTCTCAAAGGTGAAGCCGGAGGTGACGGGCACCAGGTAATGGGTGTTGCCCACATAGCCGTGGCCTACCACGTAGGAGGCGCTGCCGGCGTTGGTGATCACGTACTCATTGCCGGCGGTCATGGACTGCGTCGGCACGTACACGGTGACGGTCTTTGTGGTGTCCACCACCTGCAGGTCGCTGGTCACCGGCTCGTAGCCTTCCACCGTGGGCTCCAGCAGCACGTAGCGGCCGGTATCGGTATCGCAGGCGGCCACCTCCACCGTCCGGCGCCAGTCTGTGTCGGCGGAAAGGGTAAAGCCGGTGGAAACCACGGTGACGGAACCGTCGGCGGCCTCATACCCCACCACGGCGTCTACCGGGCCGTGGGTGGCGAGGGTATCCGCCCAGGCCTTGTTGACGATCAGGCTGATCTTCTCCACGTCCGGCCTGGGGGTGTTGGTGACGGTCTGGGTGTAGGAGGGGGCGGAGACGGTCAGGCCGCCCGCCGCGTTTTCAAAGATATAAATGTCGTCGTCGCCGCTGTATGCCGGCGCATAGCCGTCGGGCGCTTCGGGCGCCTGGGTGGTCACCGCGGAATACCCGGCGGTATACAGGGCGGAGGCGGTGTTCTCAATGACGGTGTAGCCGTAAACGGCCCCGTTGTCATCCTTGACGGGAAGATCGCCGAAGGTATAGCTCCAGCCGTTTTCCGCGCTCAGCAGGGCGGTCTGGCCGGAGGGCTGGCCGTTGATATACAGTGCCACCTCCACGGCCTCGCCGGTGTGCAGCGCCGCGCCGTCCGCCCATTCCTTGCGGGCGGTGACGGAGGTTTTGGCCTCCTCCGGTCTGACGTTGTAGACGGTGACCTCACCGGCGTGTTCATCCGTGAACGAAAATTCCGAAATCTCGGAAACGTACCCTTCCGGCACGTTCTGTTCGTTCAGGAAGTATTCTCCCGCGCCCTCGGGGCGGTGCAGGGAGACCAGCGTCGTCCAGCCGTTGTCGGCGGAAAGGGTGATGCCGCTGCGCAGGGTCTGCTGCGTGCCGTCGGCAAAGCGGTAGCCCACGCTGACGGTCACGGGATCGTGCGCGTCGCCGTCGCCCCATTTTTTGTTGATCCGCAGGCGCAGCAGGTCCGCGTCGATCTCGTTGCTGATGGTCTGCTCATAGGCGGGCGTGACGGCGTGGGCGTAGCCCATGGCGTCCTCATAGACGGTCACGCCGGATTGGCTGCCGTCGTCAACGATCACGGCGTCGGCGGGGATCGTCTGCGCGTTCACGTCCGTTACCGGCCCGGGGATGGAGGAGTAGTCCTCCATCTGGGTGGTCTCCTGCGCGGTATACACGGCCTTTTCGCCGTCCACCGTCAGGGGCAGATCGTGGAAGGTATAGGACCAGTTGTTGTCCGCGCTGAGCACGGCGGTAAGGCCGGTGGTAACGCCGTTGCGGAACAGCTCCACCTCCACCGGGTCGTCCGCGTGGCCGTCCACGGCAATGTCGCTCCAGGTCTTGGTCACCTCAAAAGAGGTAAGCGACTCGGGGGTGTTGTAGATGGTGACGGAAAGGTGGTTCGTTCTGTAAACCTGGCCGTTCCGCTCCACTAACTTCGTCCGCAGGTCGCCGGAGACGGCGTAGTAGCCGTTTACCTCATCCACGGCCTTGTAGGTCCCCTCCTCCGGCAGGTGGGAAAGGTCTGTCAGGATCTCCGCGGTCCAGTTGTTGGCCGCGCTGAGGGTGACCGGCTCGGCCACGTCGATCACGGTGCCGTCGGGCTTTTCAAAGATCACCTTTACAGAGATGGGGTCGTGGGCCGCGTCCACGTCGGTCCACTTTTTGATCACCGTGATGTAGGACTGGGTGGACCAGGGCAGCTCCGGCTTTTCATATTCGTCCGTGATCGTCCGGCCCTCGTGGTCCTTGTAGGTGACGGAGGCGCTTTCGTTGGTGGGGTAGATGCCGTCGGGCGCCGAATAGTCCTCGGAGCCGTCCAGCTTCACGTAGTAGCTCAGCTCCAGCCGGTCCTCCATCAGCTTGGAGACGTTCCAGAAAAAGCTTTCCGCCGGAACGGTCACGCCGTCGATATCCACGTCGTAGCCGTTCGTGTTGTAGTAGAAGTAATGGGCGCGGATCACGCCGGAATCCGTCATGATGTCCGTCTGGCTGTTGTTGACCAGCGTGGAATAGGCCTGTTCGCCGTTGTAGCTGAAGGTGACCTTTTCCAGCACGGCAGGTTCGCCGGTCACCTCGCCCAGATGATCGTTCGCGCCGCCCTCCGTGTAGTGGACCGTGGAATAACGGGAGACCGTGATGGAGGGGGAGACGGCGTAGGACGAAAGCGGGATCTCGCTACCGTCCAGCGGGTTGGTGATGAAGGAGGCCCGCTGCAGGCTGTACTGGCTGCCCATCATGTCGTCCACGGAAACGTAGGTGGCCAGGGTGGAAACGCGCTTGGCCTCTTCCGCCAAAGATTCCGCCAGCTGGTTCTGGTCGTCCGCGGTCAGGATGCTCAGCAGCTCGCCGTCCACCAGGGAGCTGAGCACGTAGCCCAGGTCCATGTCGCTGCCGGGGGTGAAGATCCAGTAGACCGTCTCGTCGTTTTTCTTGCCGGCCTGGAAGCCGCCGTGCAGGAAGTCGATGCCGATGGTATCCATACCGGCCACCTGATCCATGGAAAAGAGCCGGGTGGCCCATACGTTGGGCGTGGTACTGATGTAATCAAACCAGACCTGCTGCTGCGCCTCGATATCCGTGACGCTGCCGAAGTTGTATTTGCTGTAGCCGCCCGAACCGCCCGTTACGTCGGTATCGGAATAGCGCCCGTCGGCCAGCGGTCCGCCGGGGTTCTTGTACATCTGGCCGTTGTAGTTGGTGGGCGCGCCGTCGGAGATGAAGATCACAAAGATCTGCCGGCCGGAATCGCCGTAGGAATCCCCGGTCTCGTTCTCATACGCCTGCTTGATGCTCAGGGCGGCGTTGTAGCCCTCCATAAAGCCGTAGTCGTAAACCGTGTTGCCGTAGCCCTTGTGGGCGTTGTCCGTGTACTTCTGGCCGTCAAAGGACAGGTAGTAGGTGTTGGACTCCGTCATGTTGAAGGTGATGTTGTTCACCGCTGTCTTTACGGCGTTGGGGTCCGCGGAGGCGGTGATCAGCGTGCGGGTGGGGTCGATATAGCTCTGCTGGTGGGTGGTGGCGTTGCCGTTCCGGTCCGCGTCCCAGCCGCCGAAGGTGCAGAAGGTGACGGTATTGTTGCCCGCGATGCCCGTGCCCGCGTTGGGACCCATAATGGCGTCGGTAAAGGCGGAAACGGCCGCCTGCATATCCTGCAGCTTGCTGGTCTCGCCGGTAACGGGCGCCCGCTGGGTGCCGGATTTCCACGCCATGGAGTTGGATATATCGGTGATGAACAGTACGTCCACGCCGGTGGAAAAGTAGGGCGGCACGGCGGCCAGGGAAAGGTCCACCCTGGCCAGACCCGTCTCCTGGAAGTCGATCCCCTCCGCCGTCTTCTCAAGACCCACGGAATGGGGGGCCGGGTAGTCGGGCACCAGCACCTCGGTGGTGAGCTTTACCTCGCGGTAAAGGGTGAACAGGTTGTGCTGATTGGTGTAGCCGGAGGTGCTGGCGTCATACACGCCGAATACGTTGTTGGGATAGGCGTTCAGGGCGTAGGCCTGGTCCGGCTCGCAGATTTCCACATAGCCGTTCACCAGCCGCGCCGACAGGCGGGCGGGCAGGGCGTTTAGGGAGGCCGCGGACTGGTTGGCCGCGGGATAGACGGAAACGTACTGCCCTTCGCTGTTGTGCAGGTAGTACCGGTTGTCCTGCCCTTCGATCTCCACGAAGGTCATCACGTCCGCGCCGGAGGCGGTGATCCGGTTGCCGTCAATGGTATAGTGGGAGCTGGCGGAGATACCGCCGTTGACCGCTTCCCGGCCCGCCATCACGTAGCCGCGCTCCTCGTTCAGCAGAATGTACCGGCCGGGCTCAATGATCTGCCCGGTGGTGTGCGGGGTATACAGCTCGTATACCACCTCGGTGGAAACGGCCTTGTGATAGCCCGCCGGGGCGGGGTTGGGGTCCTCCGCCTGCTGTTCCGCCTGTAATTCGGCGTACCGGGCCTCGGCCGCCGTCAGGGCGGCGTAGTTGGTCACCAGCGCCTTCTGCGCCGCCGTCAGGGCGTCGTAGGCCTCCCGGGCGCCGCCGATCTTCACGTAGCTGGCCCCGGAATACGTTACCTCGCCGATGGCGTTGATCCTGGCGATCACGTCGTCCGCTGCTGCTTGATCCGCCGCGGCCGCTTCCGCCGCGGCCCGCAGCCCGGCGTAGGCGGATTCCGCCGCCGTCAGGGTGGCGTAATTGGTCACCAGCGCCTTCTGCTTGGCCGTCAGGGCGTCGTAGGCGGCGCGGGCTTCTTCGATTTTCGTTCTGCTTGCGTCGGTATAGACTACCGTGCCGATGGCGCCGATCTTCGCCATGGCCGCGTCCGCGGCGGCGATATCCTCCGCCGACGGCTCGATCTCCGCCTGCAGTTCGGCGTAGCGGGCCTCCGCCGCCGTCAGGGTGGCGTAGTTGGTCACCAGCGCCTTCTGTGCGGCGGTCAGCGCGTCGTAAGCGGCGCGGGCTTCGTCGATCTTCGCCTTGCAGGCGTCGGTGTAAGCCACCGTGCCGATGGCGCTGATCTTCGCTTCCGCCGCGTCCACCGCCGCCGTCT